>JANNZB010000691.1:0-7344 GCA_031410395.1 Novosphingobium sp. | reverse complement strand
CTCAACCTGATCCCGCACACCGGCGAGGTAACGACGCTGGGAGGGCTTATTGAAGGTAGCAAAGTCAATTTGGAGATCGATGTTCTGGCGCGCTATCTTCAGCGGATGCAGAGCCTTAGGAGCTGTGAGGCCCTGTCGCGAAGCTTTCCCGCGTGATCTCATAGACCACGTGTGCAACCTCGGCTCCCGCCCGCTCGGTATAAAAAACTTCGGCGGTCAGCCTCCCGCCAATGTTTTCCAACGCCTTTCGTGACCGCAAGTTGGTTTCGCCAACATGGAATATCACCCGATCCACAAATCCAAATGCATGTGCCAGCATCAACCGCTTGAGTTCCGAATTATACCGCCCGCCCCAATGGCTGCGCGCGAGAAAGGTCCAACCAATCTCGACCGATCCGCCAAGTGCCGGATCATGGCCCTGCCAGCGAGAGGAGCCGATGATCGCGCGACTCGCTTTATCGATCACTGCCATGGCCCCGCCTTGCGCCAAAGCATCATCGAAAAATGCGCGGAACACCGGCTCCTGCCAGCGGTCATGCGCCGGATGAATCGCCCATATCTCGCGGTCCGATGCGACAGCGAACAACTCTAACCAGTCGGCAGGTGCAAGCGGCCGGAGTGACAGCCGGTCCCCATCTAGAACCGGTTGCCGGTTCATGTCAGGCGGTGACATCCGCAACGGCGGCAATGAACTGGTCTATGTTGCCTAGAGTTAGTCCGGCGACATTGATGCGCCCTGATCCCGCCATATAGACGCCATGTTTGGCCCGCATTTCTAGGACTTGCTCCGCGTTGAGCGGGACAATCGAGAACAGCCCGTTCTGCGCGCCCAGCGGCGAAAGATTGATCGATCCCGCCATACCCGCGCTCGCCAGCTTGGCACGAACCTGCGCCATGCGCGCGCGCATCTGATCGAGCTCATCAAGCCACATCGCGGTAAGTGCCAGATCTTCAAGGATAAGCCGTACCGCCGCCGCGCCGTGATCGGGCGGCATAGACCAAGCGGCGCGGGCGAGAGCACTGCCGTTTGACAGCGCCGCCGAAACCAGATCGGCGCTTTCCATCATCACATAAACCGCGCCAACCCGGTCACGGTAAAGCCCGAAGTTCTTGTCGCAGGAATAGGCGATCAGCGCCTCGGGCACTTCAGCAAGCACCCGGTGCAGCCCGTAAGCATCTGCTTCCATCCCCGAACCAAGCCCCTGATAGGCCAGATCGAGGATCGGCAGCACACCGCTGTCGCGGATGGCGGGCGCGATTACATCCCACTGATCATTGGCATAATCGATGCCGGTGGGGTTGTGGCAACACCCGTGGAGCAGGATCGCGTCGTCAGCATCGGCCCCGGCGATAACCGCCAGCACCTCTGCCATATCGACGACGCCGTCGGCGGTGTTGTGGCTGAAAGGCTTCAGCTCGAGCCCCAGATCAGCGATAATCTGCGCGTGGTTTGGCCATGACGGTGTGCCCATCCATATCCGCTTGACGCCCGCGCGCTTGGCCAGCCCCATCGCCAGACGCACCGCGCCAGTGCCGCCGGGGGTCTGCATGCCTTCAATACGTCCGCCTATATCGGGATCGGCCTTGCCGAATATCCACGGCATCAGTGCATGGACGAAACCCATATCGCCTTCAGGTCCGAGATAGGCTTTCGAATTCTGCGTTTCGAGGAGCCTTTTCTCCGCTGCCTTGATCGCTCCGAAAACCGGAGTATCGCCTTGCCCGGTGCGATAGACGCCAACTCCAAGGTCAATCTTGCTAGCGCGGGGATCATCGTTGTGGAGCTTGATCAGCGCGAGAAGCGCGTCGGCGGGCTGCTGGGCGAGGTTGTTCAACATGGGGCTGCGCCCTAACGATGGGGCTTGGCGGCGGCAAGGGCAAAGGCCGGTTATGCCAATGATCGTGGCTGCGCGCTGCATTCGGGTTGCCATGGCGGCGCGCCCCGTCAATTGTTTGCCGCGATAGTGCGAGAGGAACCGCGATGGCCACGCAGCCAATCGAAGTGAAGAAGACCTATTGCAAGGTGTGCATGGTGGCTTGCGGGCTGGAGGTTGAAGTTCAGGGCGAGCGCGTGCTGAAAGTGCGCGGCGATTTCGGTCATCCGTTGACCAAGGGCTATACCTGCCCGAAAGGCCGTGCCACCGGACAGATCCACCACCAGGAAAGCGCGATCACTCAGCCGCTGATGCGCAAGAACAGCGCGCTGGTGCCGGTGAGCTGGGACGAGGCGCTCGACGACATCGCGGCAAAGCTCAGTGATTGATCGCCATGGCAAACATGCGGTGGGGATCAATTTCGGCAGCGGGCTGGGGCTTGATTCGTCTGGCTATGCGATGGAAGAGGCGCTGCATCAGGCGCTCGATCATGGCCCCAAGTTCTCACCGCTGACTATCGATGGCGTCGCCAAGGTGCTGGTCGCCGGGGCTGTGGGGAGGTTCCCGGGGCTCAACCCGAAAACCGATTATGACCGCGTGAACATGCTGCTTTATGTTGGCACCAATCCGATGGTCAGCCATGCGCATAACACCGGCATGTTCAATCCGGCGGCGTGGATCAAAGCCGTTGCCAAGCGCGGTGAGGTCTGGACGATGGACCCGGTATTTACCGAAACCGCGAAGTTTTCCACCCGGCACATCGCCGCCTATCCCGGCAAGGATTACGCCGTGCTCGCCTGGCTGTGCCGCGAGGTGATCGATGGCGGGCCGTTTGATCCGCAGCAGCCGATAGATGGGCTGGAGGAGCTGCGCGCCGCGCTCGACGGCTATACTCTCGAAAAAGCTGCAGCGATTGCCGAGGTGGCCGAGGTGGATATGGTTGATCTGCTCGCGGCGGTGCGCCGTCACGGCCGACTGTCAGTGGAAACTGGCACCGGGGTTAGCATGGCTGCTGGCTGCAATCTGACACAGTGGTTCGCCTGGGTGCTGATGATCTTAACCGGATCGATGAACCGCGAATGCGGCGTGTGGTTCCACCCAGGCTTCCTCATGCCTTTCGATGCTTTTGCACTGCCCGACATGGACGCCTGGACACCAGGACCGAAGACTCGGCCCGATGTAGTCGATGTGCTGGGGGACTGGCCTTGCGGGGTGCTGCCCGACGAAATTGATGCGGGGAATATCCGCGCGCTGTTCAACTTTGGCGGACGCATGCTGCGCAATTTCCCCGATACCAACGCGCTGACACCTGCGCTCGAAAAACTCGAATTCAACGTAATGACCGAGATTGTTGGCAATGAGACCAGCGATACTGCCAGCCACGTGCTGCCAACCAAAGGTGTGCTCGAACGCGAGGAATTCACCCGCTGGGATACGCTCAACTGGAATGCCTCGTTGCAATATTCGGCCCCGCTGGTGCCAGTTTTGGGTGAGCGAAAGTCCGCATGGTGGGTGATTTCGCAGATCATGCGGCGGGCCGATTTGCCGGTGCCGAACCACGTGCCAATAGATCACGATGAACCGGGCGCGGACGGAAGGATGCTGGCGACGCTGTTCAGCCCAATCTCACGCTGCACCTTCGATGAACTCAAGGCACAGCGTTATGTGGTGCGCGAGACGGAATTTCCCGCGCCGTGGCTCGATGCCCATGTCGCCAGAATTGGCGGCTGGAAGCTGGTGCCCGAACTTATCTTGCAGCAATGGCAGCAAATGCGCGCCGATGATGAGGCGGCTATCGGCCAGCCGCGGCCGCTGGTTTTCAGCCCACGCCGCCAGCGCCGCAAACTCAACGCCCAGCTCGATTTTCTCGGCGCGGAAAACGACGTGATGCTGCACCCTGACGATGCCATGGCGCGGCGGATTGCCGATGGCGATGTGGTCCGCGCGTTCAACGCGTCGGGCGAGATCGAGCTGATCGCCCGGATCGATCCCGGCATGCGGCGCGGCGTTGCCAGCCTTGCCCACGGGCATCTTAAAGGCAATGTCAACCTGCTCACCAGCAAGGCGGCGATTGATCCGATCAGCGGAATGGCGCTCTATTCAGGCGTACCGGTAGAACTGGAGGCGCTGGGTTAGGCCGCCACTTCCTCAGTCTGCTCCGCCTTCAGCCGCCGCACTGGACGTTCTTTGATCTTGACGAAGTCTGCGTCAAAATTCTTGCGCATGGTTCCGCAAATCCGGTCCCACACTGAAGTGTATCCGCCGAAATTGTAGTTGAAATAGCGGTGGTGATGATCGTGGAATGTAGCGGAAATGAACCACTTTGTCGCCCATGTCTTGTTCCACCACTTGGGCAGGAATTCATAGCCTGAATGGACGTAAAGCCCCATGAAGATGTTGGTCGGCCCAATCAGCGCCATCGACGCATCGTGCACCGGATAGAGCGTGATGAAAATCACCATCCAGCCGCCGTTTATAATTGATTCGAGCGGGTGAACCGAAAGCGTGGTCAGCACATTGGGCGCGGTGGAGCGGTGATGGAGCTTGTGGATCCACTTGTAATAGGGCTCATTATGCATCCAGCGGTGCAGCCAGTAGAACCAGGTGTCAAAGCTGATGAAATAGGCGGCATATTCAAGCACGATCACCCACCAGGCCGCAGGCTCGTGCTGAAACGTTATCCAGCCATGCGACTTCAGCCAAGTCTGCGCGCCGCCGATCAGCACGCCGGAAAACAGCAGACTCACAACTGCAATCATCGCCTCAAAACGGAACTGCTTCCACTTGAAACCCTTTGGCTGACACTTGCGCGCCTTGAAGTAGCCAGAGGTTATCCCAACCATCAGCGATAGCACGGCGAGGCCGAAGAACGCCACCAGCCAGATGTTGGAAAGCAGATCGCCGTTGATCAGACTGCGCATCAAAATCACCTTGCCTCAGCGGGCGCTGTTCACCCGTTCAGTTTGCCCCTTGGTAATTTATTGCGGCGATGTCCAGAATTTCCTGCCGGTCTTCCTTGAGCACGTGCCCCTTGGTAATCGCGGCATCGAGACTGACGGTGAAGCGTTTAAGGTATTCCGACTTTCCGCCGGGATATAGGGCATCGAGTTTTGCCTGATCGTAAGGATCGCCCACGCCCACCAGCACGCCGATGAACCCGCCGGAATTGCCTACGCCTGACAGCAGCATGGTCGGAACGTCGGTCCACGGTGTTCGCACCCCGCCCTTGGCGATGCCGTTGCCGTCGGTGACGAATGCGGTTTTGCCGTCAGCGCTGGTAGTGGCAATGATCGGAGTCGATGCTGGCGGCTTTCCGGTTCGCACCCATGTATCCAGCGCCTTGACTGCCGCTTCGAGCACATAGTGGTGCGGCTGGCCTGAATTGTAGGGCCTAGCCAAAATGGCTCCGGGAGCTGTTTTGCTGGTGCGGAACCCTTTGGCGAGCTCTGCCGAGGTGCGTTTGCCATCATCGGCGAATGCGCCGCCGAAAAGGTATGCATCGGCATGCGCCGCACCTGCGAGTTCCCAGACACGCAAAGTCCGGTGATCAGCGCTGCGCGATCCGGCGTAACCAGTGATAGTTCCGCCGTTGATGTCAGTTTCGGTGACCAGACTGAGCACCGGAACGCGCAGATCGGGCCGGAATTTCAGTTGGGCTGGCATTGCCTGCGTATTAATGCCTATCCCCGCTTGCCGAACACCAACCCCGTTCATCGCCGCACCGCTGCCGAATCGCGAATGAACCAGATAGCCATCAAATGCCCGGGCAACCGGGTCGACCGCATTAACATAGGTGCTCAGAAACATTGCCGATTGCGATTCGCCGATCCCGATCACCCGCGCTGGCCGCAGCGCGCCCAACAATCCGCTTGATCCCTTCGTCTTCAACGCCTTTCCAGCCTGCGAAAATATGTCGAAAGCAAAGGCATCGCCCGGGTGCGCCAATCCGCCGTAACGCTTTGCATTTGCCTTTGTCAGCGGCATGCCCATGCCCATGATCGACGCGCCGCCGTCAACGCCAACCTTCTGCGCGGACACCGCAACATAGGCGTAACCCCGCCGCAACATCTCGCGGTGCGCGACCATCCAATCCGCCGGTGTATCCTGCCCGGCAGTGACATTCAGCCACTCGACCAACACGGTGCCGTTGAACTTCATCGCATCGCTCGGTCGCACGACTACGTAGCGGGTGGTATAGCCTGCTGTGCCATCAGCGACGATGTCGATCTTGCCGTCCTCGGTTGCCGGGCGGCGCAAGGCATAGCGTGTGACATTGCCGGCGATGGTGAATTCATCGACTTGATAGCCCATTGCGGCAAAATCAAAGGTCCCCATCAACAGAACGGGTTTTCCCGGCAAGGCGGTTACCGATGGCGGCGCGCTGGCATCGGCCAATACTGGCAGGGGAGCGAGGCCCACAGCCAGTGCGATAAAGCTGCCTATCCGGCAATTCAGTGCACAACGCATTTCATGTCCCCCAGCAATCGCCACCCGGTCAATGGCAGTTTCACCGCGGTAGTTATCCCGATATTTGCGCGCTCGACAATCCTTCAGAAAGCCGGCGCCAATCCATCGCAGCAGCGCGTCAGAACCCCACAAACCGGCTAGAAAGGAAGTATGCGAGACTTCTTGGTTATCTTCATATAGCCGGCGTTGACCCCCAGCCGCAGACCAACGCCGACCCGCACCGGGATCAGCACCACGTCTCCGCGCCGCAGATAACTCACATGAAAGCCGCCGAGCAGATATGCCTGCCCCTCGCCCGCGCCGAAGCGCTTGTAGATGTCATCAGTGTTGTAGAGGTTATAGACCAGAATGAAGGTGTTACCGCCGCTCGCCCCGGCATCGAAACCAATCGAGGGTCCGGTCCAGTAAACCGGCTTTTGCCCTTCGATCTTGTGATAAAGCGTTCCTGATCCATAGCGCAGTCCGACGACTAGTGCCGCACCGCCTTCACGCCCGACAATATAGCCATTGGGCTCACCCTGTTTGCCAAGTATGTCTTTGATCACGCCCGCAAGCCCCTTGGCGCCTTTGCCGAATGCGCCTTCGGCGGCGCCAAGAACGTCATCCTGGCGATAGGTTGCTGACTTGGCCCCTGTGCCGGCTCCCGCTTCGGAAACATCGCTGGGCGCGTAGCCTGGGCGCATTGTGGGATCCTGTTGCGAGACCGAAGCCGCCGTTATTGTCGGCGAAGGCGCGATCGCCGGAGCGGGAGCCGCGTTGCTTGTCGTGGTTTGCTGAGCGATCGGCACAAGATCGCCACTCAGCGCCTTGTCAGGATCAACCGGCTTGACCTGAGCCAGCCCCTGCCCGGCGGTGGCCATCATGATTGCCCCGGCGAAAGCCAAGGTCAGCTTGCGGCGGATGTTTATAAGTCGCTCGACCATGGTCTTTTCCCGAATTCGGCATCACTGCCACGTTCCCCGCTCGATCAGAATCGATAGCTGGAGCGGCGGCAATGAACCGG
>JANNZB010000690.1:0-7754 GCA_031410395.1 Novosphingobium sp. | reverse complement strand
CCTTGCCGCAGGTGAGCCCCGAGACAGCCTCAAGAATCGGCGCACAGATATCTTCGGTGACGCCGGGATAGACCGTGGATTCATAGACAACGATCGGCACCCGGCCTTCCGCGACAGCGGCAGAGAGCATCGCGCCAACGGTACGGCTGGCCGATTCGATGATGCGCAGGTCCGGGCGGTTGGCCTCGTCAATCGGCGTCGGCACGGTGACGATCATGAAGTCGGCGGGCGGGCAGGCAGCCGGGTCATTTGTCAGCGTCAGCGTGCTCGCTTCGAGCCGCGCAGGTTCGATCTCACCGGTGCGATCATGCCCGCACTCAAGCTCGGTGATGCGGCGCCTATCGACATCGAGTCCGCAGGTGTCAAATTGCCGGGCCAGCGCTACTGCAAGCGGCAGTCCGACATAGCCGAGACCGATCACGGTCACACGGGGTGAAGCAGCAGTCATCAAAATCCCTTATTAGGCTGGTGTCGCGCCACCATTGAACCACTATTGCGCCGTCATTGCGCCGTCGTTGCGCCATCATTGCTCCGGCGCGCTACTTATGTCCGAAGCCGGTTACCATTGTTTTCACGGTTTTCACCATGATCAGCACATCAAGCCACAGCGAGAAGTTGCGGATGTAATAAAAGTCATATTGCAGCTTGGTGCGGATATCGTCGATTTCGGCAACATGCCCCTGATTGACCTGCGCCCAGCCGGAAATGCCGGGTCGGACCACGTGGCGATAGCGGTAGAACGGAATCTCGCCCTGATACCATTCGGATAGCTGCGAGGCTTCGGGGCGCGGGCCGATCCAGCTCATCTGACCGGCGAGGATATTGACCACCTGCGGCAGCTCGTCGATCCGGCTGCGGCGCAGGAAGCGGCCGAGCGTGGTGATGCGGCGGTCATTTTCCTGGGTTATGAACTCTTCGAGAGATCTCTGCCCGGCCTCATCACGGCGGGTCTGGCGGTCCTCACGCATCGTGCGGAACTTGAAAACGGTGAACTCCAGCCCGCGATAACCCATGCGGCGCTGGCGAAACAACACAGGGCCGGGGCTGTCGAGCTTGATTGCCAGCGCCGTGATGGCAAACAGCGGCAACATCACGATCAATGCAGGCAACGCAATCGTGCGGTCAAGCGCTTGCTTGAACGTCAGCAGCGAATTCATCGGCCCCAGCGCGCCAAAATTGTTTTCCGACAAATGCTCAAGATCGGCCCGGCCGGTAAGCGATTCGTACAGGTCTTTTGCATGATAAACCGGCACCCCCGCGAGGGTAAAATCGGCAAGACGCGCCTCCCAGGCGTCGGAGTGGTCAAAACGGAAATCGGCGACCACTGCGTCGACCTTATCGGGCAGGTCAGCCTCGCCGAGCGGAACCAGCTCTATCCCTGAAAGTTCGTTGAACAGATCGACACGCCCGCCCTTGACTATGCCAAGCACAAGCCGGGTTTTCCGCTGGGTCAAGGCATAGACCGTGAAGAACCACAGCACAGCAAGACCAAAGCCGACGAACATCATCAGGCGTGAATATTCTATGCGGAAGAGCAGGATAACCATGAAAGCCAGCGCGAATGAGGCAAAAAACCCCGGGATAATTCCCGAACTTTCGCGCGTTCCCGGCAGATTGCTCACTGACCGCTGCAGCCAATATCCGGCCACCAGCGCAACTCCGCTGGCAATAGCGGTATTGCGTGCGGCGATCTCACGCCAGCCCTCGGGCAAGTTGGCGGTGACCAGCAGGTAGGGGGAAACGACACAGATAAATCCGGCTATGAGCAGCTGCACGATAGGGTGCAACCACAATATCCGTCTCTGGAATCGCCGTTTTGAGACGTTCATGGACTGCGTTCTACCTGACAATGCATTGAAGAGAAATCCGGCGCGCGCGTGAGCGTCCGAGCGCCCCTACACGGCGCACTATAGGGCAACATGCCCACTCGCCGCAATTGGCCCAAAAGCCGAGCAGCGATTAAGCGCTGCTGAACCGTGAGACATTCTATTGGCCTGTCGCACCTTCTGACGTCTGGACCTGCAAGAAATTAGGCCTTAACGCGACGCACGCCGTCACAGCCTCATCTGCCGAAAGGCCATAGATTCAATGCCGATACCCAGGCTTTTGTTACCCGCCCGCCTCGGCGACACACGCGGCTGGTTCACTGAAAGCTACAACCGCCGAAAGTTTGCTGAATGGGGGATCGTTGAGGATTGGGTGCAGGACAATCACTCGATGTCCGCCGCGCGCGGCACCATGCGCGGTGTGCATTTTCAGGCGCCGCCCCATGCCCAAGCCAAGATCGTGCGCTGTCTGGTTGGCGCGATCTGGGATGTCGCGGTTGATCTGCGGGCCGGTTCGCCCACCTACGCCCGTTGGGTCGGGGCCGAGCTTACGGCTTCCGGCGGCGAGCAGCTTTATGTTCCAGCCGGGTTTGGGCACGGCTTCCTGACGCTCAGTGAAAACGCCGAAGTCGCCTACAAGGCGTCGGACTATTATGCGCCTGAGGCTGATTTCGGCTTTGCCTGGAATGATCCGGCGATGGCGATTGCTTGGCCGCTGGGAGACATGGTGCCATCGCTGTCTGACCGCGATCGCAGCTTGCCTGGCCTCAGTGGCTGGCAAAGCCCATTTGCCTATGATGGCGAACCTCTTGCCGAACTGGTGTCGCTCTGATGCAGCACAAACGCATATTGGTAACCGGCGGTGCGGGGTTTATCGGCTCAGCGGTCGTGCGACAGCTGATCGCTGAGACCGACGCAGAAGTCTGCAATGTCGACAAGCTGAGCTATGCGGGCAACCTGAGTTCGCTCGGGCCTGCGCGAGATTCAAATCGCCATAATTTTGTTCAAGCGGATATCTGCGACGGGGCGGCAATGGCCAAAGTCTTCGCCGATTTCCGCCCGCAAGCGGTGATGCATCTCGCGGCGGAAAGCCATGTCGACCGGTCGATTGATGGCCCGGCGGATTTCGTCCGTACCAATCTGGTCGGCACCTTCACCCTGCTCGATGCGGCAGCCCTCCACTGGCGCGGGCTTGAGGACGCCGAGCGTTCCTCCTTTCGCTTCCACCACATTTCAACCGACGAAGTGTTTGGCTCTCTTGGCGATGCGGGCATGTTCACTGAAGGCACCAGCTACGATCCGCGCTCGCCCTATTCGGCGACAAAAGCCGGCAGCGATCATCTGGTTCGCGCATGGCACCACACCCACGGCCTACCGGTAGTGCTGACCAATTGCTCGAACAATTACGGGCCTTATCATTTCCCCGAAAAGCTGATCCCGCTGGTGATCCTCAAGGCGATTTCTGGCGCGCCGCTGCCGGTTTATGGCGATGGCAGCAACATTCGCGATTGGCTGCATGTGGAAGACCATGCCCGCGCTCTGAGGCTGGTGGTGACCGAGGGCGTGCCGGGCGAAACTTATTGCATAGGCGGCAATTCGGAACGCACCAATCTGCAGGTGGTCGAGGCGATTTGCGCCGAACTTGATCTGCTGCGCCCACGCAAAGATGGCAAAGCCTATGCCAGCCAGATTACATTCGTTGCTGATCGGCCCGGGCACGATTTCCGCTATGCCATCGATGCCAGCAAGATCGCGCGCGAACTTGGCTGGAGTCCGGCGGAGAGCTTTGAGAGCGGCATCGCCGGAACCGTGCGCTGGTATCTCGAAAACGAGGCCTGGTGGCGCGCGATTCAGGACGGCTCGTATCAAGGTGCGCGGCTTGGGCTGGCGGGCGAAGCACCTCACAATGGCTGAGAAATGGCTGCTAACCGGCGGTACTGGTCAGCTTGGGCTGGCGCTGCGCCGCAATCCGCCGCCGGGAGTGGAGATTTTCGCACCCGCGCGCGCTGTTCTTGATCTTGGCGCTCTGTCTGATCTCGCGCCGCTGCTTGTTGGGGTGAGCGCAATCATCAACTGCGGTGCTTATACCGCTGTCGACAAGGCCGAGAGCGAGCCAGAACTGGCCCACGCGATCAATGGCGTGGCCCCCGGCGTGTTGGCGCAGGCGGCAGCGCGCGCCGGCATTCCCATCATCCACGTCTCAACCGACTATGTCTTTGCCGCCGATGGCACCGGCCCGTGGGATGAAGAAGCGCCAATCGCTCCGGCATCCGTCTATGGCCGCAGCAAGGCCGATGGCGAGCAAGCAGTGCGCACATCGGGCGCGCGTCACGCGATTATCCGCGCAGCGTGGGTGATCAGCGCCGAGGGCCAGAACTTCGTAAAGACCATGCTTCGGCTCGGCGCAACGCGCGACAATGTTCGCGTGGTGGACGACCAGCGCGGCACACCAACCGCCGCTGCCGACCTTGCCCTCGCGCTCGCTGCGATTGCCCAGCGGTTCACTGCCGATCCGGCGCGGCAATCAGGGACCTGGCATTGCACCAATTCGGGTGAAACCACATGGCACGGCCTCGCCGCGCATGTTTTTGCCTGCGCCGCTGTACAAGGCCTCAAGGTTCCGCGGACAGTCGAAGCCATAACCACTGGCGAATATCCCACCCCAGCGCGCCGCCCAGCCGATTCGCGGCTTGACTGCACCAAGCTGGCTGGCGACTTTGGCATTCGGTTACAGCCGTGGCAGGAAGCGGTCGAAGCAATCGTCGGCGCGCTGGCGGCAAAGGAACAGGCACAATGAAGGGCATTATCCTTGCAGGCGGGTCTGGCACACGGCTGCATCCGGCAACGCTGGCGGTGAACAAGCAGTTGCTGCCGGTTTACGACAAGCCGATGATTTATTTCCCGCTGTCGACGCTGATGCTCGCGGGCATTCGCGAGGTGCTGATCATCTCCTCGCCCGAATATATCGAGAATTATCGCCGCCTGTTCGGATCGGGTGAGCAATATGGCCTTGCACAGGCGTTCCATATCGGTGCGGAGTTCCTCGAAGGCGGCCCTGCAAGTCTCGTGTTGGGGGATAATCTTTTCTACGGCGCTGGCCTGCCCGAAATGCTCACGCGAGCACGTCAAAGCGCCTCAGCGGGCGCGGCGACGGTGTTTGGCTATCATGTGGAAGATCCCACAGCTTATGGCGTAGTAGAGCTTGATGGCGCCGGCAAGGCTTTGTCGCTGGAGGAAAAGCCCGCACAGCCCAAATCGAGTTGGGCGGTGACCGGGCTCTATTTTTACGACCAGCGCGTTACCGATCTGGCGCGGCAAGTGAAGCCATCGGCGCGCGGTGAACTTGAGATTACTGATCTCAACCGGATTTACATGGAACACGGCGCGCTCAATGTGGAGCGTATGGGGCGCGGCTATGCGTGGCTCGATACCGGCACCCATGATAGCCTGCTTGAAGCCGCCGAATTTGTCCGCACGCTTCAGCGGCGGCAGGGCATTCAGCTTGCTTGCCTTGAGGAAATCGCCTGGCAGAACGGCTGGATTTCCGACGATCAACTGCGCGCGCGCGGCGTGTTTTTCGGCAAGACCAGTTATGGCCAGTTCCTGCTGCGGCTGCTCGATTCTGATCGTAACGCCCGATGAACTTGCGTTCGCCTTCTGGTCCGCCTGCATCGGCGCGGGTCCCGGGGGTGCTCTACATCAGCTATGACGGGATGCTCTAACCGCTCGGGCAGGGGCAGGTTATCTCCTATCTTGAACTGCTCAGCAGCAATGCGCGTCTGCATATTCTGAGCTTTGAAAAGCCTGCCGACTGGGCCGATGCGGCAAGGCGTGGCGCTTTGGCGGAGCGACTGGCGCACGCCAATATTTCCTGGCATCCGCTGACCTATCACAAGACCCCGACATTGCCTGCGACGCTGTTTGATATCACGCAGGGGCTGGTGGTGGCGACGTGGCTCGCGGCGCGGCATGGGTTGGGCATCGTTCATGCGCGCAGTTATATCCCGGCGCTGATCGGCTGGCTGGTCAAGCTGTTCACGGGCGCAAGGCTGATTTTCGACATGCGCGGGTTCTGGGCGGACGAGCGGGTTGACGGCGGCATCTGGCCCGCGGGAGGCGGGCTTTATCGCACCGTCAAGCGGCTCGAGCGCGTGCTGCTGCGCGGGGCGGATCACATCGTCACGCTGACCCACGCTTCGCGCGATGTTATCGCCAAGCTCGGCGGACCGCGCCCTGCACCGATCACGGTG
The DNA here is from genome assembly GCA_031410395.1 of Novosphingobium sp. Classification (GTDB taxonomy): domain Bacteria; phylum Pseudomonadota; class Alphaproteobacteria; order Sphingomonadales; family Sphingomonadaceae; genus Novosphingobium. Next base: position 1,678 of record JANNZB010000690.1, on the reverse strand, counting down.
ATCCCGACCTGCGCTGATCTCGACCGGTTCTCCAGCGTAATAGGCGCGCCCAAAGTCCAGCCGTTCACGCTCGGCTATGTTGGTTCAATTGGCACCTGGTATCTGTTTGACGAAGTGCTCGCCTGCTTCCGCCTGATCCTTAAGCGCCACCCCGATGCCAAAATGCTGGTGGTCAATCGCGGCGAGCAGGCGCTGGTGCGAAGCTCCATGGCCGCCGCTGGCATCCCCGAAGGCGCGGTGGAGATCACCGCGTCTGACCATGCCGGAGTGCCCGCAATGATCCGCCGGATGAGCGCAGGCGCCGCGATTATCCGCCCGGTATTTTCCAAGCTCGCCTCTGCGCCAACCAAGCTGGCTGAATACCTTGGCTGCGGCATCCCGTGCCTCGGCAATGTCGGGGTGGGCGATATGGAGCTGATGCTGGAAGGCGAAGGCGGCGGGGTTGCCTTACATGACTTCACCGAGGCCGAACGTGTCCGCGCGGTCGATCAATTGCTCGCCCTGTGCGATGATCCACTTACGGCGGCGCATTGCCGCTCGGTGGCGCTCAAGCACTTTTCAATCACCATCGGCGCGGCGTCCTATCGGGCGATCTATGCTGAACTTGCCAAGTGAGCGCGGCGAGCGTGAAGCGCCTCTTGGTGATCTGCCCATATCCTGAAGGCGTCGCTGCCGGGCAGCGGCTGAAGTTTGAACAGTACTATGCCGATTGGCGCGCCGCCGGGATCGTGGTTACGCCCGCGCCGTTTATGGATATGGCGCTGTGGCAGGTGCTTTATGAACCGGGGCACCGCGTAGCCAAAGCAACCGGAATGCTGCGCGGCTATCTGCGCCGCCTATCGCAAATTCCGCTGCTGTTTTCGCACGATGCAGTGTTTATCCATATGTGGGTCACACCGCTTTCAGGCACACTGATGGAGCGGCTTGTCCGCGCCGCCACGCCCCGGCTGATCTATGATGTCGAGGACAACATCATCGCCGCGCGACCGCCGGTGACCAGCCGCTTGCGGAGGATTTTGTCTCCGCTGATGGATCGCACCCGCAAGGTTCGTTTCCTCATCGCCCGCGCAGATAAGGTGATCGTTGCCTCTCCCTATTTGGTCACGCCCTATGCCGCCATAGCCCAGAAGGGCGCGGTTGCACTGGTGCCGCCGTCGCTCGATACCCGGCGCATTTGCCCGCGTGCGGGGGAGGCGAACGCCAACCCGGTGCCGGTGATCGGCTGGACCGGAACCTTCAGTAGCCGCGTCTATCTTGATCTTCTTGGCGATGTGTTCCGCCGCCTGGCGCAGCGCGTGTCATTCCGGCTGCGGGTGATCGGCAACTTTGACTACGTGTTGCCCGGGGTCGATCTCGATGTCGTGCGATGGAGCGCCAAGACCGAGGCCAGCGACCTGCAATCGCTCGACATTGGCGTCTATCCGCTGATCGATGACGAATGGACGCGCGGCAAGGCGGGGCTGAAGATCATCCAGTATCAGGCGGCTGGTCTGCCCTGTGTGGCAAGCGACGTTCCGCTATCGCGCGCGCAGATCAGGGACGGCGAGACCGGTTTTCTGGTTTCGAGTGACGATGCGTGGGTGGAGCGGCTGGAGCAACTGGTGCGCGATGCAAACTTGCGGGCGCGCATGGGAAATGCCGCGCGAACGGAGGCGGAGGGGCTCTATTCACAAGCGGT
>JANNZB010000689.1:0-3490 GCA_031410395.1 Novosphingobium sp. | reverse complement strand
CCCCTCCATTGCGACGCCGTCCTTCAAGCTATCGCCGCCATCGGCCGGGACCTCGTTTATGTAGATGTCGCGTCCGTCAGCTCCGCCGAACCGTATCTGGGTGATCGAGCCGCCAGGACCGGCAAAGGGGGCAAGCAGAGTGCCGTCCGGCGCGACGCGCGCCACGTCGCTCGACCGGAAACCTGTGATCCAGACATTGCCTTCAGCGTCCAGCGCCATCCCGTCGGCGTCATCCTTGGCAAGGAAGCATTGGCGATTGGAAATGTCCAGATTCTGGGAAACGTCAAAGGCCCAGGTGCAGGAAAAGGTATCGTTGCAATAGAACCGTTGCCGCTGCTGATCGAACATCAGGCCATTGGTGAAGCCAACGTCGGCTGCAAGCCGGGTGATTTGGCGATCTGCCGACAGGCGGTAAATTGCTGTTGGCCGGGCGGTCTGTCCGGCGATCACCATTTCAAGGTCTACCGTCCCGAAAAATATCCCGCCCAAGCCATCGGGGACCATTTCGTTCACGCCATTGATGGGCGCGCCGTCGATATTGTCGAGCAACCAGCCAGATCGACCGGACTCGAGATCATTCCACATGATCCCACCCTGGCCGGACGAGATCACCAAACCATCTGCATTCATCAGCACGCCGCCAGTCCACATGCGATCGAGGTTAAACGAGGCAACCGGCAAGCCATCGCGCGTCACCCCGTGGATGCCGCCGCCAATTACATCGCTATACCAGATCACATCGCGCAGATGGTCAACCGCAAGCCCTTCAAGATAGGTGCCGGATGCCAGCTTCACGAATACCTCGGATTGGGGTTCTTGCATTTCAACCACTCATGGGGTGCACCCGGTTCACCGGCAGGGACAATGTTCGTCATGGTGATAGCAGCGCCAGTACTTGTCAACGTCCCCGCTCTTTACGCCGCGCCATGCGGACGATAGGCAAGCGCGATGAAACTACCGGCAGAGACGGACAACCCCGAGAAGGGCACGCGCAGGATGGGGCCTGCCGGATCGGCGAACTGGCACGTCATGCTGGATGGTGCGGAAGGCATATTGCGCGAGCAGGGCTACGCCTGCCTTTCCTCGCGCGCGGTGGCAGAGCGCATCGGCGTCAAGCAGCGGCTGGTCTACTATTACTTCGGAACGATGGACGATCTCATCGTTGCTACTTTCCGTCGCCTTGCCGAACGCGAACGCGAACGGCAGCTTGCGGCTGCTGCCTCGTCACAACCCCTGCGACAGGTATGGGACGTGTGCATCCATACGACCGATAGCCGGCTGATTTCCGAATTCATGGCGCTGGCAAACCGGATTCCGGAGTTGCGGCATGAGGTTGTCAGCTTCATCGAAACGTCGCGCCAGCTTCAGGTCGAAGTGTTGAAGCTGGCGTTGGAGCGCAGCGGACAATGCAGCGCGATCGCTCCCGCCGGGCTGGCGCTGCTGGCGATGAGCAGCGCGCTTTCCATGATCCGCGAAGGCGAACTCGGGATAGGGTCTGGGCATGGTGAACTGAATGCGGCGATCGAGGCATTTCTCAACCTGGTTGAACCAGCATGAATGAAGCCCCTGCATCCCCCAGCAAGCCCGCAAGAAAGCTTAAGCCACGCCGCTTCGGCACTGAAAATTCCTCTACGCGCACCGTCATTCTCGACGCGGCCGAAAAAGTGATTATCGAGGATGGCTATGCTGCCGTCACAACGCGGCGCGTCTCTGAGCGGGCAAAGATCAAGCCGCCACTGATCCACTATTATTACAAGACCATTGAAGGCTTGCTGACCGCTGTTTATCGGCGGGGCGCGGAGCAAAGCCTGCAGCGTCACGCCGAAGCCATGTCGCGCGGTGATCTGTTGCAGGCGCTGTGGGAAGTGAATGCCGATCCGGAGCGCACGTCACTGGCCATGGAATTCATGGCAATGGCCAATCATCGCGAGTTCATTCGCGAAGAGATTGCCAGATACGCCGAGCAGATCCGCGCCATTCAGGTCGTCGCACTGACCCGGCATTTTCGTGAGCGTGGAATCGCCGAAAAGCCATTCGCAATTCTCCCCCTCACAGTGATGCTGGCATCGGTGGCAAGGTAGCTGGTCATGGAAGGCGGCGTCGGCATCACGCTAGGGCATGAAGAAACCCGCAAGGCGATCGAGAGCTATCTGGCAATGTATCCCGGCTCCATCCAGACGTAATCTCCCGCCACATTGAGTCGCCGCCGAGCGGGTTGACCCACGCGCCAACGCTGCGCTAATCAAGTGTTCAGGATTTATCGTCTTGCCGGGTCCAGAATTCGACCTCCGGCGGGTGTTCAGGGAGAGAACGAATGGCCAAGGCACCACCAGTTGCCGTCGTCACGGGATCGAGTCGCGGAGCCGGTCGCGGCATTGCCATCGCGCTCGGCAGCCATGGTTGCACGGTCTATGTCACCGGCCGCTCGCAGCAGGCGGGCGATAACGCGCTGCCGGGAACGATCTTTGAAACGGCAGCTGCGGTGACGGCTGCGGGTGGCAAGGGTATCGCGGTGCGCTGCGATCATTCTGACGATGCCGATGTCATAGCCCTGTTCGATCAGGTGCGCGCCGAACAGGGACGACTGGACATCCTCGTCAACAATGCCGCCGCGATTCATGATGAGCTTACGCATCCGGGTGAGTTCTGGGAGAAGCCGCTCAAGCTTGGCGACCTGATCGATGTCGGCTTACGCAGCGGCTATGTCGCGTCCTGGTATGCGGCACCGCTGATGGTGGCTCAGAATTCCGGGCTAATCGTGTTCACTTCGGCCTCGGGCGCGGCACACTATTCGCTCGGCGCAGCCTATGGCGCGCACAAGGCCGGAATGGACAAGATGGCCTTCGATATGGCTGTGGATTTTCGGCATGCGGGCACAAACGTCGCCGTGATGTCGGTCTGGATGGGGGCCTTGCTGACCGACAGATTGAAGGCAATCATCGCCTCGGATACCGAAAAGTATCGGCACCTTGAAGGCCATTGTGAGACCCCGGAATTCACCGGCCATGTCATCTGGGGACTGTTCAATGATCCTGAACTGGCCGAGCTAAGCGGAAAGACTGTCGTCGGGGCGGAAATTGCCCGCAAATATGGCTTGACCGACAATGGCCGTATCCCGGCAACAAGTCAGGAAATTCATGGCGTCGTGCCAATCCAGTTTAACCCGGCGGTGATCCGATAGGGCGGGCATATCCACCGTTGACCGTTCAAGCCAGATCGCGCTAAACAAGTGTTCAGTTATTGTGAGAGGATTCCCCATGGCAACCGCAGCCGCTGACGCATTTTCTGTCACCCAGATCAAGCCGCTGATCGGTGCAGTGGTAAAGGCCGACAAGGATACCCTGCTGAGCGGTCGACACGCCAAGGAAATCCGTGATCTGCTCGAAGATCGCGGCGTTATCGTGTTTTCCAGGGCTGACTTCACCGAAGAAGAGCAAGTCGAATTTACCAAGACACTTGGCAAGTTCGCCCGCGAAATGACCGGCGACAC
>JANNZB010000688.1:0-1764 GCA_031410395.1 Novosphingobium sp. | reverse complement strand
TGCCGCCGATGCTGCTCGGGTTTCCGGGCGATTCGACCCACGCCAATTATGCCGAGGCCAACCGTGCGCTTTGGCGGCTGACTTTGTTGCCGCTCGCGTCAAAGCTGCTCGCCGCACTGGGTGAGGGGCTGGCGACGTGGTTTCCAGACGCCGAACTGGCGGTCGATCTCGATCAGATCCCGGCGCTGGCCGATGATCGCCAGCAATTGTGGCAGCAGGTGAGCGCGGCAAGCTTCCTCAGCGAGGATGAGAAACGCAGCCTGCTCGGCTTGCCGCCTGCATCCCCGGCCAGCGCAAGCAAATCAAGGAACAAAGCATGAATCATGGAGACATGCTCGCCCGGCTTATCGCCCAGGCGGCGAGCGGCGGCGGCGATCTGGTGACGCTGCGGGCGATTGTCGAAGAAGCCAGCGAGCTGGGCGCGGAACGCGTGCTCAGCCGCATGGGTCTCGATGACGCCAAGGCGCACGAGGACCTCTCCGAATTGCGCCAACTGCTTGCGGCCTGGCGCGATGCCAAGCGTTCGGTGTGGAAAGCGGCGATCGACTGGACCGTTCGCGGGGCTTTGGCGGTGCTGCTGATCGGAATTGCCTATCGCTTTGGCCTGTCGAGCCTGCTGCGATGAGCGGCGCACCCACGCCGCTGCGCTTCGCCGGATATGCGGCGCTGTTTGGCAAGCGCGATGCTGGCGGCGATGTCATCGAACCCGGTGCCTTTGCCCAAAGCCTTGACGAGCATCCCGCGCCTTACCCTTTGTTATGGCAACACCGGCCCGATCTGCGGATCGGCTGGATCGAAAAGATCGCCGAAGACAAACGCGGGCTCCGCGTCGTCGCCCGGATCGACAATGCTGTCGGCGGCGCAGCGGCGGCGCTGAAACGCGGCGTAGTTACCGGCCTGTCGTTCGGCTACCGCGCCCGCGCCTTCCGCAGCGACGGCAATGTCCGCGATTTAACCGAGGTGCAGTTGTTCGAAGTCAGCCTCGTCACCTACCCGATGCAGCACGCCGCGCGGGTGCATCTACTCGCGTAACCATATCTTCCCCCCTCCCGCAAGCGGGAGGGGACTGTTCCAAACCCCAACAACCCAAACTCCCCCGGCCACCCCCATCTTCCATGGGGCGCGGCTTTTTTGTGAAAGGTGAACTGCCCCATGGATACTGTGACCCCCTCTGATCCCCTCGCGAGCGCCGATGTGCTTGGCAATTCGTTTGATCTGCTTGCCCGTCAGGACATGGCTGATTCGGCGATTGGCGCGCTGCGCTCTGACGTCGAAGAAGTGAAATCGCGGCTGGAAAAAGTCAGCCGTGCCGCCTCCCGCCCGGTTCTTGATGGCGGAGCACCGGTGCCTTCGATTCAGGTCAAAAGCTTCATCGATGGCTATTTGCGCCATGGTGACGTTACCCAGATGAAGTCGCTCTCGAGCGCAGTGTCGGCCGATGGCGGCTATGCCGTCCCGCGTGAGATCGACGCGATGATCGGCGCACAGCTCAAGCGATTGAGCCCGATCCGTTCGATTGCGCAGGTGGTGCAGGTCGGCACCTCCGGTTACCGCAAGCTGGTCACCACCGGCGGTGTCGCTTCGGGCTGGGTCAGCGAAGTGGCCGCCCGCCCGGAAACCCAAACGCCAAAGTTCGCTGAAATCGCCCCGCCGTTTGGCGAGCTCTATGCCAATCCGGCGGCGAGCCAGGCGATGCTCGACGACGCTGGCTTCGATCTGGAAGGCTGGCTGGCGAGCGAGATCGCGACCGAGTTCGCCCGTGCC
>JANNZB010000687.1:0-3491 GCA_031410395.1 Novosphingobium sp. | reverse complement strand
TTGAAGCCAAAACAATTACTGTACCCTCACGCCCTAGCGAAGCTCCTGCAAAATGGCTCATCCATGAGCCTAATAAATTAGAAATAAAAGAAAATGAACTCCAGTGCTTTTGCTCCACGTCCGTTGAATCAACCACCTCGTTAACGCTTGTGGGAAAATACAAAGTATTTCTTTTCACCACTAAGATGACAGCAAAAACGACGATTAAGGCTGGCTTGGGACTAATCTCGCGCAGCCGCATCAAGGCCCAAGCTGCCGTTCCGACATACCCAAGACCGCACAGCAGCCACGCAACCCGTCCGACGGGACTGCCTACGATAGCTTCAGATAGTTTTGCCCACTCCCACAGCACCCCCAGCGCCACGGCGGCAACAAACAGCGTCCACACCCAGCCGCCCAGCCACAGCGCCGCCCCCGCCACGGCGACCATGACAATTGCCGATGCGGTGCGGACGGGGAGGTCGCTCTTTTTGGGGGTGGGTTCGGTCATCTAAAATCCTCCCCGAGCTTGGCTCGGGGAGGGGGACCGCCGACGTAGTCGGTGGTGGAGGGGTATTTCCCCCTCCGTCTCTCACTGCGCTCGAGCCACCTCCCCGAGACAAGCTCGAGGAGCATTTTCATGTTACCGCCCACCATAACGCCGCTCCCTTTGCGCGAATCCATCGAGCGCTTCCTGCAAATGCGCCGGGGTGAAATCGGGCCACAGCACATCGGTGAACCACAGCTCGGCATAGGCGGCCTGCCATAGCAGAAAATTGGACAAACGCATCTCGCCCGATGTGCGGATCAGCAAATCTAGGGGTGGCATATCAGCCGTGTCGAGCGCCTCTGTGATGGCCTCAACCGTGATAGACCCTTTCTCTGCAGCTTTGTGCGCGGCCCGCGCAATCTCATCCTGCGCGCCATAATTGAGCGCAACCGCCAGAATAGTGCCGGTATTATCCGCTGTGCGTGCCAAAGCACCATCAACCAGTTTAACAACATCGGCAGGAAATGCCTTGTAATCCCCGATAATTTTGAGCCGCACGTTGTTCGATGCGAATTCCTCAAGGTCAGCAATGATAAAGGCCTTCATCAAGCCCATCAGCGCGGAAATCTCATCCGCGCTCCGCCGCCAGTTCTCGGTTGAAAAGGCATAGATCGTCAATGCCTCCAACCCCATTTCGCGCGCCGCCTTGACCAGCCGCCGCACCGCCTCGACACCCTTTTTATGGCCCATAGCCCGCGGCAAATGGCGCTTTTTCGCCCATCTCCCATTGCCGTCCATAATGATGGCGACGTGTTTGGCGGTGCTCACCGCCCGAGAATTTCCTGTTCCTTCTGCGAGGCCACGCTGTCTGCCTCCTTGATCACCTCGTCGGTCAGCTTCTGCACCTCGGCCTCACCGCGTTTGCGCTCGTCTTCCGAGATTTCCTTCTTGTTTTCATCGGCTTTGAGCATTTCCATGCCATCGCGTCTGACATTGCGAATGGCAATCCTCGCGTTCTCAGCATATTTGCCCGCAAGTTTGGCAAGCTCCTTGCGGCGGTCCTCGGTAAGGTCCGGGATCGGCAAACGCAGGGTATTTCCATCATTGATGGGATTGAGCCCTAAGCCCGCAGAACGAATAGCTTTTTCTACGGGGCCAATGTTCGATTTATCCCACACCTGAACCGTCAGCATACGCGGTTCGGGCGCAGAAACAGTCGCCACCTGGTTGAGCGGCATGTGGCTGCCATAAACCTCAACCACCACCGGATCGAGCAGCACAGTGTTCGCCCGCCCGGTGCGAAGTCCGCCGAGATCATGCCGCAGCGATTCCACCGCGCCCTTCATTCGCCGCTCAAGATCGGCCTTATCGTATTTGGCCATGGTTCAGGCTCCTTTTTGAACGACCGTTTGCGTTCCTTGTCCGGCGAGTACCTTGGCGAGGTTGCCCTTCTCACGGATTGAAAACACCACGATCGGAATGTTGTTATCACGGCACAGCGCCACCGCGCTGGCATCCATAACCTTAAGATTTTGCGCGAGGACAGTATCATAATCGACTGCATCATAACGTTTTGCAGTCGGATTAGTCTTGGGATCACTATCGTAAATCCCATCAACGCTGGTGCCCTTGAACAGCGCATCGCACTGCATTTCAGCAGCCCGAAGCGCCGCGCCAGAATCGGTTGTGAAGTAAGGTGCGCCCACTCCGGCAGCGAAAATCACCACGCGGCCCTTTTCCAGATGTCGCTCAGCCCGGCGCCGGATTACCGGCTCACACACCTGATCCATCTGGATTGCAGACTGCACGCGGGTATGAACCCCCACCTGCTCCAGCGCGTTCTGCATGGCCAGCGCATTCATTACCGTCGCCAGCATGCCCATGTAATCGGCCTGCGAGCGGTCCATGCCTTTGGCGGCGCCTGCCATGCCGCGAAAGATGTTTCCGCCGCCGATCACCAGGCAAATATCGAGACCGGTTTCTTTCGCAGCCTTCACCTCACGCGCCAGTTCAGCAACAAATTCAGGATCGATGCCGTAGCCCTGATTGCCCATCAAAACTTCGCCCGACAGTTTGAGCAGGATGCGCTTGAACTTGGGGAGAGTCATGGCAGAACCGGCTTTCGGAATATTTGGCAGATGAACAAGCGCAATAACGGGGTCTGGCCAATGCCCTTAGCCGCGAGCGGGCGCCCGCGTAAAGGGAAGGTTGCGTAAAATGCGGTTACTGCCTTGGACCAAACAGGGATGGAGGGTGACTTTGGCTTTGCTTTGGCTGGCCTTGGTGTTCGCAGCCTTGGCCTGGCATTTCACGATGGCGAAACCGGTAGTGCATCAGGCGGAGATCGCCCTTCCCGGTTACCCTGAGAGCACCTCTCCAGTGCGCGTGGTGCTGATATCTGATTTACATGTTTCCGGGCCAGATATGCCACCCAGTAGGCTCAGGGAAATAGTCAATCAGATCAATGCCCTGAATCCAGATATCGTGGCAATAGCTGGCGACTTCATTAGCGACAAAGCGATCGCCACGCGGCACTATACCTACCGTGAAGCGCTGGTGCCGCTTGCCCGGTTGAAACCTCACATGGGTACCGTGGCAGTATTGGGCAATCACGATCACTGGCGCAGCGCCGAACAAGGCCGCAGCGAACTGCGCCGGGTGGGAATAGCGGTTCTGCAAAATGAAGCGATGCGGTTGGGGCCGCTTGCGATCGGAGGGGTCGACGATTACTATACGGCGCACTCTGATGCGGAGAAGACGGCTGCAATGATGGATCAGCTGGGCGGCGCGCAGATTGTTCTTACCCACAGTCCTGATGTATTCCCCATCATGCCCGGCAATGCTAAACTCATGCTCGCGGGGCATACGCATTGCGGACAGATTCGCTATCCGTGGGGTGGATCACCAGCCCATATGTCGCGGTTTGGCGAGCGTTATTCCTGCGGGCGGGTCGATGAGAAAGGCCGGACCCTAATTGTTACCGGTGGTCTGGGCACCAGCATCCTGCCGTTTCGTCTGTTCT
>JANNZB010000686.1:0-1677 GCA_031410395.1 Novosphingobium sp. | reverse complement strand
CTGGGTGCCACCGTGACGGCGAGCCCGCAATATTGGCGTGGCCTGCCGCGTGAGGCGCAGAGCGTGTTTGGGGATGTGAGGGTTGGGCAGCGGTGACGCCCAATCGACCTCTAGTCCGCTTCATTTCTGACAGCGGGTCGTGCAATATCCGCAAGAACCAAGAGTCAAATTGAAACGCACAATCCGACAACCCAAAACTTTGGTGTCAACGATGAATTTTGAAATTTCGGGACCACGTCATTTGAAAGGCTGCCATGCCAATCTGTGGGTTCGCGGGACACAGCAACATTAGATTTTCCAATGCACTCCACCGCACCAGGAAAGCGTCCCTTTTTCAAGTACATGACTCCTGAAACGACGCTGGCAGTATTGGGTTCTCGATCAGTTCGATACAACTCACCGCTAGCTTTTAACGACCCATTCGACTTTCAATCTGGACTGCACTTCGAATTCGACTTGTCGGGGTTGCACGAAAAAGTTGTTAATCGAATTCATGAGTTCGCTGCGGCCCAGTCTGTACCAGAGGTCGATTCGAGCGATGGCTGGGGACAGCTCGTTCTCAAGGCTCGCGAATATTACCCAACTCATGGGTTTAATAGAGACCGTTGGCTAGAACTTACAGCGTCGCCCTTCGCAGAACTCAACCGAGTTATTTTGATAACGCAAGCGCAGTATCAAGACCACTGGCAAAGCAAGCTGCTGCCTGGTATCCGCGTCTTCTGCGTAAGCGAAGAACGAGACAATCTATTGATGTGGGCGCACTACGCAAAGGATCACACTGGTGCCGTCCTGGAACTGTGGTCGCTTCCCGAAGAAGATAACCCGCTTTCAATTGCCCGTCCTATTGAATACGCGTCGAATCCATTGCCGTTCTTTACCGAGGCAGAATGGATTGACGATATGACCGGCATCAAGAAGCTCGATTTCAGCGCAATGTATAAGCGATATGCCTACGCAAAAAGCGACCAATGGTCATACGAGCGCGAGTGGCGTGTCTGGTATCCATATTCGGAGGGAAAAGAGACCTTTGATACTGTTCCATTGCGCCAGTCGGAAGTCGCGGCGGTGTACTTCGGTTGCAAAGCAAGCTCAGATTTCGTTCAGCAAGCACTAAGTGCATGTCGAAATTCCTTCCCAGCTACGAAGGCATATCAGGCCAAGAAGTTGGAGCACATGTATGCGATTCAATACACAGAAATCTAACTGGCCGAGCCGCCTAAGCCTTCAAATACTCCGCCTTGCTCCCCAGCCATCGATGCACATGTTTCTCGGCCAGCGCGGGGTGCTTGTCCAGCATCAGCGGGGCCGTCACTCGCGCCCAGTCCAGCAATTCGGTGTCGGTTGCCAGGTCGGCAAACCGTAGCAAAGCAGCGCCTGACTGGCGCGCCCCCAGGAACTCGCCGGGGCCACGAATCTCAAGGTCACGCCGGGCAATCTCGAAGCCGTCATTGGTTTCCACCATCGCCTTGAGGCGCGCCCGCGCCGTCTCGCCAAGCCGTGGCGCATCACCAGTCGAGTAAAGCAGCACGCAGGCCGATGCCGCCGCGCCGCGCCCCACCCGGCCGCGCAGCTGGTGCAACTGGCTCAGGCCAAAGCGCTCAGCGTGTTCGATCACCATCAGGCTGGCATTGGGCACGTCCACACCCACTTCGATCACCGTGGTGCTGACCAGCACAC
>JANNZB010000685.1:0-1523 GCA_031410395.1 Novosphingobium sp. | reverse complement strand
CCAGCCGGTACCGCCAGCGCCGCAATGGATACCAGCCGCATTGCCCCCCGTTTCACCCGATGTAGTCGTCGAGTCGATGGCGACGCGTGTACCGCCCGAATGTTTCTACCTGCGATTCGGTTCATTCAATAACTACGTTTGGTTTCAAGAATTATCGACTCGCTTCGGTGGTGATATTGGTCAAGCGGTCATAGTGCGAGGTTTTAATTACGAAGCCAGCGCTCGCATCGAACGAATGCTGGGCACGAAGCTTACATCGATCGCAAAGATGTTTGGTGACAAGATCATCGACGATATGGCGCTGATTGGTTCGGACCTCTATGTAAAAGAAGGTGCTAGCCTTGGTGCGTTGTTTTCAACTAAGAACGCTGCATTGCTGACGACATCCATGCAGGCGGATCGTTATTTGGCGGCCAAAGCTAATCCTGGCGCATCAATTGGAACAGTGAATATCGCCGGTAAGGACGTATCGCTGCTAAGCACACCAGACAATCGGCTACGCTCTTTCATGGCCAGCGACGGCGACTATGTGTTCGTGACTACCAGCAGCACTTTAATGCGCAGGTTTCTCGAAGTCGGCAGCGGCGAACCTTCGTTAGCTTCGATGCCCTCGTTCAGATGGGCGCGTGCCTGGATGCCTGAAGCAAATAACTACAGCGTGTTCGCTTATTTCTCGCCAGAATTTTTTCATCAGTTAGTAAGTCCCCAGTATCAAATCGAGCTCCGCCGCCGACTCGAATCGATCGCGCATCTGGAGGTCGCGGAAGTGGCCAGCACCGCCGCACTGGCCGAAGGGATTGCTCATGACGACGTGAGTGAAATGCAGTCCGCCGGTTTGCTGCCAGCTTGGTTCGATCAACGCTCAGACGGCGCGCGGACGCTCAACAGCAACGGCCGTTGGGTTGATTCGCTCCGAGGCGGACGGGGTTCGTTCTTACCGATCGCCGACGTCGAGTTAGAAACTGTCTCAGATGTTGAGGCGGGAGGCTATACAAAGATTGCCTCGTTTTACCAAGATCAATGGCGGCAGATGGACCCGCTGCTGGTCGGCTTGCGGCGGTTCGAATTGGATGGTCATCCTGGTGTAGAACGAGTCGCGATTGAGGGATACCTCGCGCCCTTTGGAAAACAGAAATACGGTTGGATTGCGAACTTGCTGGGTTCCGCCACCAATGTTGAGATCAACCAACCGCAAGATGATGCAGCGGCCCTTCAATTGCATATGAGTGGAGTAAACCCGCTTGGCCGAGCGACTCAGGATTATCATTTATTCGCGGGTGTAAAAGACATGCTGCCGCCTACGCCTGAAGAAACCAAGGGCTTGATCAAAACTTTGCGAGCCCTGCAGGCTACACCAGCTTATGTCGGCGCGTGGCCGATGCCTGGATTATTAGATCAATTGCCATTAGGTCTAGGCGGTGGTCCTCCTGACCTCGCTGGTTATTCGAGAATGTTGGGCGGATTGGTTCGTTGGCAGAGTGGCGGCTACAGCCTGTTGTCATTTGATCGAACGATTATCGATA
>JANNZB010000684.1:0-7242 GCA_031410395.1 Novosphingobium sp. | reverse complement strand
TCGGCGCACGATCTGTGGCTGCGCGGTGGATGGGATAAGGCAGGGGCGCTGATCGCGCCCTATTCTTCGTCAATGATGCGCGATCACAGGACTGATCAAAAAGCGTAAGCGATAATCGCGCCATAAGTGAACTGCTGTTTGCGCAAGATACGCGGCGATTGCGCCGCGCTGCCCAAAAGCGTTGACCAGCTTACCCCTGCCGCGACCAAAAATCCGCCGTTGGTCAGATTACGGTCAAGATCATAGGCGGTGTAGGCGCGCAGGCCCATGCTCCGCCAGCCTGACCGGGCCGAATAGGCCGGCAAGGTGGAGGTGATGGTGCCATTCGAATTGACCGAGTAACTGACCGAAGCAAACTTGCGATCAACGTGATCGGCGAAGAGTGTGAGCCCCACAACCTGCGCGCGGCTGACCGGGGTTACATAGCTGACCGAGGGCGAAATCACCCGGCCGGTGCCTTTTCCCGAAATATCCCAGCGCACATCGGTGCCGACTGAAAGCGAATCGTAGCCATCGAGCAGGCGGTGCACCTGTGCGCCCAGAGCAATGCCAGCCTCGGGCGTGCCCTTCAGAGTTCCAGGAGATGTCAGCGCTGGCAGTTTGGCCGGATTACCGCGCAGGCGGATCACCGGGCCGACCGACCAGGTGAATTTGGCTTTGGGTTTGTCCCTGATAAAATCGAGCGCAAATCCACCTGCGCGCGCGCCAATGTCAATTCCCCGGACCCGTCCCATCAGTCCGAATGCCAGCAAGGGAACCTTGTGGTCCGCACCTTCCGACGTTGGTCCCATGATAACACCTGCGCCGAGGATCAGATAGTTGCCATCGAAGATGTTGCGCGGTTTCGCGTTGGGGTCTGCGACCTTGGGTACTTCGGCCTGGACAGCTTGCGGCTGGGGCTGAGCAGTCTCTGATTGCTCGATATTATCAGCCGCGACCGCAGTCGATGCGAGCAGCGCGGCCCCAATAGTGTGCATCCCAAGCACGGCAAACATTTGACGGTTACCCCACAAAGCCTCGCCGTTGCCGCATGGGCAAAGGGCGGACCGAAGCGATGGTTAAACTGGCGATAACGATTCGCATAGGCAGCGACACGTCTTTCGAGAAATATTCCGCAACTGCGTCGCAAATCGGCACAGGCGGTTTGGTTAAGATGTAAGGCTCTGGGACTTTACCCGCCGCAAGGGCTTCGCCATGTAACCGTCATGACCGCGTTACCTCAGCCCTATCGCCATGCGGATGCCGAAGCGCAGATCGTGCGGATCGCTGACAGTTATCAACGGCTCACCGGGCGAACTCTGGTGCCACCGGGAGCAGACCCGGTGCTGGCTTTGTGGGAGGCGCCGCTGGTGATCCTTGCCCACGGGATCGAGGCCGACCCGCTGTTTTTCTTCGGCAACCGCGCGGCGATCGAGCGGTTCGAGACCAGCCTTGACTATTTTCTAGGCAGCCCGTCGCGTTTTTCAGCCGAAGAGCCTTTGCGCAAGGAGCGTCGGGCCTTGTTTGACCGGGTCGAGCGCGACGGCTTCATCGATGACTATGCTGGCGTGCGGATATCGGCAAAAGGTCGCCGCTTCCGCATCACGCAGGCGACGGTCTGGACGCTGATTGATGGGCACGGCGCCGTCCACGGGCAGGCCGCGGCGTTTGACCGCTGGACTGAACTTGGGTGATTAAGTCGGGGGCTTCGCCACGCCTTTGTGCCCGCCAAACTTGGCGCGGAGTGCCGAGACCATACGATTTGCCACACCGGCATCGTCGTGGCTGGCAAAGCGGTTGAACAGCGATGCGGCGATTACCGGCGCGCTGACCCCTTGCTCGACTGCTGCCAGCACCGTCCAGCGCCCTTCGCCACTATCGGCGACACGCGGCGAGAAGTTTGAAAGATCCGGGTTCTCCGCCAAGGCGTCAGCCCCAAGGTCAAGCAGCCACGATGTAACCACCGAACCGCGCCGCCACACCTCGGCTATGCCCGCCAGATCAAGGTCATAGCGGATCGCTTCGGGCACCGTTTCAGACCCCGCGGTCGCGAACAGTGCGAAGCCTTCGGCAAAGGCCTGCATCATGCCGTATTCGATGCCGTTGTGAACCATTTTGACGTAGTGGCCCGATCCCGCGCTGCCGCAGTGCAGCCAGCCCTGTTCGCCCGCAGCCTCAGGTCCATTGGCGCGGGCCGGGGTGCGCTCGGCCGTGGCGATACCGGGTGCGAGCGTTGCGAAGATCGGCGCATTGCGTGCCACTGCCGCCTGGTCTCCGCCGACCATCATCGAGTAGCCGCGCTCGAGCCCGAACAGCCCGCCGCTGGTGCCGCAATCGAGGTAGGCGACGCCGCGTGTTGCCAGTGCAGCGGCGCGGTCAGCACTGTCTTTGAAGTAGGAATTACCGCCGTCGATCAGCGTATCGCCTGCCCCCAAGCGCGGGGCGATCTCATCAATCACGCTTTGGGTAATGTTGCCGGCCGGGACCATCATCCACACAGTGCGCGGGGCGGCCATGCCGCTGACCAGATCGGCGAGGCTTGCGGCGGCAATCGACCCGGTTTCCCGCGCGAGCGCCTCACGCTCGGTCTGATCAATCGAGAATACGTGGCATTTATGCCCACCCTTGGTCAGCCGCCTCACCATATTACCGCCCATGCGGCCTAGGCCGATAAAACCGATATCCATTACATTTCTCTCCGGTTCAGGGTTCAGACTGCCACTGGCGGATCGCGTCGATCGGCCAGACTAGCATAATCACATTCAGCGTCAGGCTGTCGCGGATCATCGCAAGGGTGAACAGTTCGAATGCGAGGGCCATGACCACGCTGGTCCAATAAGGAATGCGGCTGGCAATTAGGAAGCCGATGACCATAAAGCCAATATCTGACAGCGAGTTAACCACAGAATCGCCGTTGTAACCGAAGCTCACAGTCACCGCGCGATAACGATCAATGATGATCGGTGAGTTTTCCAGCAGCTCCCACATGCCTTCAAAGGCCACCGCGATCGGCAAGGCCCAACTCGCTGGTCGTCCGCCAAACAGCTTCCACCGCCGCCACAACACATGCGCGAAGAAATAGAACAGCAGCCCGTGGATCATGTGGCTGAAAGTATACCAGTCGGCGATGTGCTGGCTGTTCTCAGCCGATTGCACCACGCCCCACCACAGCTTAACCGTGCCGCACGTGCAGACGGGCACCCGGCCTATCGCCAGCAGGATTGCACCGATGGCGAGCGCAGTGGCGAGCGCGAAAAATGCGCCGCGGCGGTTTGGCAAGAGGGTGGTCATTCAGGCTCGCTTTCTGGCGGTTCGCTGTCACCCGATCCCAGATCGCGCTGCATATACAGCGTATCGAGCCACTGACCATTTTTTCTGCCAACGCTGCGCATCCGCCCGGCCTCGATGAAGCCTGCGCGTGCATGGAGGGCGCAGCTGGCGGCTTCCGCGCCGCCGATAACAGCGATGATCTGGCGAAAGCCGCTGGCTTCAGCAGCGCTGATTAACGCCGAGAGCAGTGCTGTTCCAACACCTTTACCCCGCGCAACGTGGGCAATGTAAATTGAGTCCTCGCAAGCAAAACGATAGGCGGGGCGATCCCGAAACTGCGCAGCATAGGCATAACCGACAAGCGTTCCAGCACCATTGCTGGCCACCAGCCATGGCGATCCGTCGCCAATTACCCTGTCCATTCGGCAGGCAAATTCGGAGTTATCTGGCGGCACAGTTTCAAACGTAGCCGTTCCATTTAAAACGTGGTGCGCATAAATTTCTGCACAGGCGCGTGCATCCAACCGGGTTGCGGTACGAATAATCATCCCGGCAATCATGCCCGAACATTGCACTGAGGAAAACCCGCGCTATGGCATGTCGCATGCGCGCGAGCATTTCCATTCCCCAGGATGTCCTCAGCTCCTATCATCGCGATGGTGCGGCAGTGATTAAGAATGTGCTCGATGCAGACAATCTGGCGCTGCTAAAGTCGGGGGTTGAAGAGGCCTATCATAACCGCAATGGTCGGCATTCTGTGGTGCGGACTGCTGAAGGCACCGGAGAAACACTGGTTGAACAATATCCCAGCCAGCACAGTCCATCGCTGGCAAAGTTGATGGCGAGCGGCCTCCCGGGGCAGATTGCTGCGCGGGCAATGGGGACATCGTCAGCCCATCTGGTTTTCGATCAGATATTCTACAAAAGCGCCGGGCCAATCGCGCCGACTCCCTGGCATCAGGATACGCCATTCCTGCGGGTGCGTGGTGATGACATGGTGCGGGTTTGGCTTTGTGCTGATCCGAGCCCCGGCGACCTTACAGTGCAAATCGTGCGCGGGTCTCACCGCTGGAATGTAGTGTATAACACGCGTACCGTGGCAGCATCGCCAGTAATCTCAGACCAGCTAGGGGAATTTGCCGCGGCGCAGCTGGGTGATTATTACCTGCCGCTGGTCCCCGACGTGGCGGGCAACCGCGATAGCTTTAATCTGCTGCGCTTTGACGTGGAACCCGGCGATGCGTGATTTTTCACGGCAATGTGCTGCACGGCGCCGATGGCCGCGCTGATTATCCACACGCGCGCCGCGCTTTTGCCAGCCTGTGGGGTGGGCCGCGGCTTCGCTATCACCGCAGCGAGGGCAAGACTTTTCCGCCGCCGGGGGGCGAACCGTCGGAAGGCAAGATTGCTCATGGGGCGTCAATTGCAGATTACCCAACCTCATTCCCGGTAGGTTGGCAGGAGCCTTGATCCTATGAAACGACTTGCCGTGTACTGCGGCTCTGCAACGCCACTGCAACCCGAATACATCACGCTCGCAACCGAAGTGGGGCGCAGTCTCGCCTCACGCGGCATCGGTGTTGTTTACGGCGGCGGGCGTTTGGGGTTGATGGGCGCGGTGGCATCTGGCGCGCTGGCGGCAGGCGGCGAGGTTATCGGGATCATCCCTGAAGCGCTGGTTTCCGGCGAGGTCGCCAATCACGATTGCACCGAGCTGCGCGTCGTTGCCAATATGCATGAGCGCAAGGCTGCTTTTACTGACCTGTCCGATGGGTTCATTGCCATTCCCGGCGGGGTGGGGACGATGGATGAATTGTGGGAGGCGGTATCCTGGGCGCAACTGGGCTATCACGCCAAACCAGTGGGCCTGCTCAATGCCTTCGGCTTCTTTGATCACCTGCTGGCGTTCAACCGACACATGGCCGAGGTTGGTTTTGTGCGGCCTGCCCATGCCGGAATCATCATCGCTGAGACCGAGCTCGATCCGCTGCTAGAACGCATGACGGCCTATGTTCCGCACACCACGATTTTTCAGATGAAGGCAAAGGATCTTTAAGGGGTCGCCACTTGCCTAGGTGTTCCGGGCGGATTGAGTCGGCGGAACAGCCGCCCGTTCTCGCTGAACAGCACCAGCGCGAGCGCGGTTATCCCTGCAATGAGGAACGAATAGGCCAAAGGCCGGGCGCTCTGGTCATAAGCTTGACCGATCAGCGCGCCAAATATCGAGGCGAACAGGATCCGGACAAAGGCCTGCACCGAACTGGCAGCGCCTGCGATCCGCGCGAAGGGCTGCAGCGCAATCGAGCCGAAATTCGAACCGATGAAGCCTGACAGCATCAGGTTAACTGTGACCAGCGGGGCAAAAGTCCACAGCGTTTCATAGGGACTGTGCGCCAGCCACACCTGCGCAAGCGAAAGCACGATATAGGCGAGCAGCGCAGTATGCGAAACCCGCCGCGCGCCGAAGCGTTCAACGATCCGCGAGTTGGTCAGGTTGGCGACCGCCATCGACAGCGCCATCGCCCCGAAGAATAGCGGAAAGGCGGTGCCGGCGCCAAAGTGCTCAGCGATCAACTGCTGGCTTGACTGGATATAGCCCCAGGCTGCGCCCATGGTGCAACTTATCCCGAGGACATAGCCGATGGAAGGGCGGTTGGTCAGCGCTGTCACCATGTTGCGGCCGATAGTTTGGGGATCGATTGCCTGGCGGTATTCGGGGTGCAAGGTTTCGGGCAGACGAAATGCCGCCCACAAGCCAATCACAATGCCCTGCACGGCGATCAGTGCGAAAATCCAGCGCCAACCGGCAAACAGCAGGATCGCCTGGCCGAGCGATGGTGCAATCATCGGTACTGTCATGAATATCACCCCAATCATCGATTGCAGCCGAGCCATGCGGTCGCCTTCAAATTTGTCCCGAATGATCGCGTTGGGCACCACTGCAAGACCTGCACTGATCAATCCCTGCAATCCGCGTAACACTATCAAGGAAGTGAAATCAGTGACCAGTGCGCAAGCGAGGGTGAGTAGGACATAGCCGGCAATGCAGATCAGCAGCACACGCTTGCGGCCAAACCGGTCCGCCAGCGATCCCGGTGCCAGCGATCCCAGACCCAGGCCAAACAGAAAAATGCCGATGACAAGTTGCCGCTGGTTGGGGTCTGGCGCGCCCAGATCCCGGGCGATATCGCCAAGCCCCGGCAGCATGGCATCTATCGCAACTGCATGCAGCGCCTGGATCAGCGCGAGCATGATGATCAGCTCGCGCTCGCCGATAATGCGCACGGCGGTTTGGGTTGTTGAGGGGGCAGTGGCAGACATGACGCCGCCAATGGACGCTTGGCAGACAAATGCCCACCCCTTCGCCAGCAAAATTTCGCATGTTGGGCCGGATCGCATAAGCAGGCGTGGATGGACGATGGCGCTGAAAACAATGGCCCCGAACCGATGGGCCTGAGGAAGATCATTCATGTCGATATGGATGCTTTCTTCGCCAGCGTGGAACAGCGCGATGATCCGGCATTGAGAGGAAAGCCGGTGGCGGTTGGCGGATCATCGGACCGCGGTGTAGTGGCAGCAGCGAGTTATGAGGCGCGGCGCTTTGGCGTGCGCTCGGCAATGGCATCAGCCATGGCCAAGCGGCTGTGCCCCGATCTGATCTTCGTGCGCCCGCGCTTTGCTGCATACAAAGAAGTGTCGGGCCAGATCAGGGCGATATTTCGCGATTACGCACCGTTGGTAGAACCGCTGTCGCTCGATGAGGCCTATCTTGACGTTACCGAAGACTTGAAGGGCATCGGCAACGCCACCCGCATCGCTGAACTGATCCGCGCGCGGATCAAGTCGGAGACGGGGCTTACAGCCAGCGCCGGGGTTTCGTACAACAAATTTCTCGCCAAGATCGCGTCGGACCAGAACACGCCAGACGGCATTTGCGTAATCCGCCCAGGTGAGGGCGCGCAGTTTATTGCCGCGCTGCCAGTGCGGCGGTTT
>JANNZB010000683.1:0-5342 GCA_031410395.1 Novosphingobium sp. | reverse complement strand
CTGACGGTGGTTTGCGGTTCCGGGCGGTCAGGCAACCGTGGCGGTCACGATCTTGCCCGGCTCGCGCGGGGGCTCGCCCTTGGGCAGTGCATCAACATTTTCCATGCCTTCAACGACCTGGCCCCAAACGGTATATTGCTTGTTGAGGAACGAAGCATCGTCAAAGCAGATGAAAAACTGGCTGTTGGCTGAATTGGGTGCCGATGTGCGGGCCATCGAGCAAGTGCCGCGCACGTGCGGTTCGGCGTTGAATTCGGCCTGTAGATCAGCCTTGTCTGAGCCGCCCATGCCGGTTCCCTGCGGGCAACCGCCCTGCGCCATAAAGCCGGGGATCACGCGGTGGAACTTGACGCCGTCGTAAAAACCTTCGCCAACCAGTTCCTTGATCCGAGCGACATGGCCGGGCGCAAGATCGGGGCGCAACTTGATTTTGACGTCGCCGGTGCTGAGTGCAAAGTTGAGGAATTCGTCGGCCATTGGGGGTTTCTCCTGTGATTTCGCGCCCGATATAAGCACGCAATCAAGAAAGTCACGCCCGCGAAGCCTCCCCGGTTGCAATTGGTTTATACCGGCCTAGACCGGCGCCAATGACTCCCGAAGAATTCGATCCAAACCTGCGCGATGCCCTGGCCGAATTGGCACAGGACCCACAGGATTCGGGACATGAATCTGAAAGCCTCGACGAAGAGAACCGGCTCAAGCCCGAATTCGTCCGCAAGGTGCGTGATGCGCTGGGCGAGGGTGAGCGCGATGCGGTTTATGACCTCGTAGAACCGCTCCACCCGGCTGACATCGCCGATCTGTTCGAGCTGCTGCCCAGAGACGAACGCGCCGATTTTGCCCGCGCGATCACCGATCTTATGGGGCCGGAAGTCTTCGCCGAGCTCAATGATCACGTGCGCGAGCTTATGGTCGAGGCGCTGCCCGCTGAAGCGGTGGCAGACATCGCCGAGCAGCTCGAAACCGACGATGCCGTGGCGATGATCGAAGATCTCGACGCGGAGGACCGTGAAGCCGTCCTCGCCGAGATGGAGCCCGAAGACCGCGCGGCGATTGAAAGCGCGCTGGCATTCCCTGAGGAGAGCGCCGGCCGCCTGATGAGCCGCGATTTTATTGCGGTACCCGAACACATGAGCGTCGGTGGGCTGATCGATTACCTGCGTGAGAACCACCAGCTCACCACCGAATTCTGGGAAGTTTTTGTCGTCGATGCCTACCACCATCCGGTCGGTTCCTGCGCGCTAAGCTGGATCCTGCGCGCCCCGCGCTCGGTTGCGCTGGCCGATGTGATGAAGCGCGACCAGTCGTTGATACCGGTTGATATGGATCAGGAAGAGGTGGCGCTGCGATTCCAGAAATATGCGCTGATTTCAGCTGCGGTGATCGATGATGCAGGGCGGCTGGTCGGCCAGATCACCGTCGATGACGTGGTCCACATTATCCAGGAAGAAGCCGGCGAGGATGCGCTGCTGCTATCGGGCGCGGGCGACGGCGACATTAACGAGCCGCTGCACCTGACCTTCCGCACCCGCGTGCTGTGGCTGCTCGTCAATCTGCCGACGGCGATGCTTGCCGCGACGATCGTCAGCCTGTTTGACGCCCAGATTGCCCGCTACGCGGTGTTGGCGACGCTGATGGGCATCGTCACCGGTATGGGCGGCAATGCCGGAACCCAGACGCTCGCCGTGGTGGTCCGCGCCATCGCCACCAACCAGCTGACCAGTGCCAACACCGCGCGCGTGATCTTCCGCGAATTTCGCATTGCTGCCGCCAATGGCGTTTCGCTCGGGCTGCTGATCGCGCTGGGCTCTTATCTGATCTGGCACAGTGTTCCGCTCGCCATGGTGTTTGGCACCGCGATCCTGATCAACAATATGGTCGCGGGCCTTGCGGGCGTGTTCGTCCCGGTAACGCTTGACCGAATGAAGATCGATCCGGCGACGTCTTCCGCTGTGTTTGTGACGATGTGCACCGATTGCATGGGCTTTTTGAGCTTCCTCGGGCTGGCAAAGCTCGCCGGAATCGGTGGTTAGACCCAATGCCGCTCCACCTGACCAAGGTCGCCTATGGCGCGCAGTCGCTTGAGGAAATCCACGGCTGGTTTACCGGTCGCGGCAGCGAAGTGCGGCTGACCACGCGCTATGTGCCCAAGCGGCACGAGGAGATAGTGAGCAAAGATGGCGGCGGGGGCGGTTCCTTGTTCTGGATCTTCAAGCACCAGTTGATCACCCGATCTCCGATCCTGCGCTTCGAGCCCGCCGAAGGTGGCCGCACCCACATCGTCATCGCCGCAACAATGATAGACCTCCACCCCCGCCCCAAACGCGCGCATCAGGGCTGGCGGTATCTGTCGGATGAGGATGCGCCGGTTGATCTCGGCGCCGGCGAAGTGGCTGGCGATGCCATGCCGGTGCGGCTGGCTGGGGAGTTGGCGCGGTTGGGGTTGGTCTAGGAGGACGGGTTCACCCCCGCTCCAGCCACCACTTCAGCAACACATTGGCGATCGCCATCCTTGGCGGGGCGATAAACCGCCCACTTTCATCGCCTGCCATTGCCGCCGCCACCTCGTTGCGGGTGAACCACAGCGCTTCTTCGAGCTCGGTGGTATCGACCACAATTGCCGGATCATCAGCAAAGGCATGGCAGCCGATCATCAGCGAGGAGGGGAACGGCCAGGGCTGGCTGGCGACGTAGGTGACATCGCGCACGCGCACCCCGGCTTCCTCGAACACTTCGCGCGCGACCGCTTCCTCGATGGATTCGCCCGGCTCGACAAAGCCTGCGAGCGCGGAAAAGCGGCGCGGGGGGAAGCGGGGTTGGCGGCCTAACAGGAGGTTTCCGTCATTCTCGACCAGCATGATTGTCACCGGATCGGTGCGGGGGAAATGCTCGGCCTTGCACGCCTGATCGGTGCAGTTGCGCTGCCAGCCGCCCTTGCTGAGCACTGTCGCCGCGCCGCAAACCGCGCAAAACCGGTGGCGAGCATGCCAGCCGACCAGTGCGCGGGCCGTGCCGTATGTGGCGATCTCTTCACCAGACAGAGTTGCAGCTGCTTGCCACAGTCCGGGTCCGGGTGGCGAGACATTGGCCTTGTCCGGAACGGCAGCAAAGCATGCCCGGCCTTCCAGCAGGCCGAGAAACACCAGCTCACCCGTGTCTTCCACTTCTGCCAGCGAGCCCCAGCCAAGCGCGCCGTCCTCGCCGATCACCGGATCGAGGGCATTCAAACGCAGCAGCCGCGCCCGGTGGTCCATCAGGCGGGCAATCGCATCGGCATCACCGCGCAAGTGATCGGCGCGGTCGAGCGGGCTACCGGCAAAAGTAATCGGCATAAGCTTCACAGTTTGGCGGTCGCGGACGACTTCGCAAGCAGGCTCGCCACCGCATCGGTGCGCGCGGCGGCGAGGAAGTCCCTTTGCAGCGGATAGATCGAAGTTGGCATGAACTGGGCGTAGAGAGCTGCGCGAAGTCCGATGCGGCGCTGGATGCCAAACACTGTTCCCGCCGCGCCGGACCAGCCGAAAGTGCCTTCATCCGCCCCCAGTCCGACCCGCCCGCCTGCGCCAAAGCCGTTTCCGGCAATCGAGGTTCCCGCCGTCGATGCGCCCGCTGGCAGCAGATTCGATGTCGCCAGCTTCACTGCAGCGGCGCTGACAACCTGTTTGCCGCCAATCTTGCCGTCATTCTGCAACAACCGCATGAACCGGTCAAAATCGCGCGGTGAAGTAATCAGTCCCGCACCGCCGAAAATGATCGGCTGCGGATCGAGGTAAACCGAATTCTTTGCCTGATCGAGCGGCAGGCGAATGCCTCTGCTGAAACCGTAATTGGTAGTTAGTCGCTTTGCCGTGCGGGTCGTCAGCTGGAACCAGCTTTCCCGCATTCCGGCGGGAGCAAAAATACGGTCCTTGAACAATGCGTCGAGCGGCCGCCCCATCAGCCGCGCCATCGCCATGCCAAGCACATCAAGACCCATCGAATAGCGCCATGCACTGCCCGGCTCGGCGACCAGCGGCACTTCGGCAAGGGTCCGCAGATAGTCGGCCGGCTCAGGAACGGAAGCCGGGGCGGTTACGCCCTCTAGCTTGCCCCGGGTAATCGCGCCGGTCACCAGCCCACGCCGCAACAGTTCCAGGCTGACCTTCTCGCGGCTGACAACCGCATAGCCAAACCCGGCGGTGTGGGTGAGCAGCTGGCGAATGGTAATCTGCGAGGTGGCGGGGCGCGATTCGAGACCTTTTGCGGGATCAATCGCCACCTTCATGTTCGCAAATTCGGGGCAGATGTCTGCCAGCTTGCCGTCGAGCAACAGATGCCCTTCATCGATCAGGATCGCTGCGAGCAGCCCGGTTACCGGTTTGGTCATCGAATAGACGCGATAGAGGCTGGAGGCGGAGACCGCTGTTTCCCCACCGAATTCTGATGTGCCGAGCGCAATTTCGCGCATCGGTTCGTCCCGCCAGCCGAGCGTTGCCACCAGCCCCGGCAACTTTGCCGCATGGACATAGCTATGCATCAGGGCAGCGACGGCGGGCCAGGCTGCCGCGTTATCGCTGGCGGGAATGGCGGGGGCAGAACGCGCCCGCTGAGGTGCCATGCAGCCCGTCGCGCCAAGCGCCAGCGCCCCCTGCAATATCGCGCGCCGGCTGGTAACGGCAGACGTCATAGATAGATCAATCACGTTCAACACTCTCCCCGCTGCGCCACAATTACCTGCGCAGCCTTGGCAAACAAACTTGGTAACCCGGCCTCATCGAGCCGGTCAATCGGCCACCACAGGCCAGTATCTCCGGTTACTTTAACCTGCGCATTGCCAAGGTAAAGCTGAACGGCAAGCACAAGGTCGAAATGGGTGAAGCTGTGGCTGACTTGCCCGCGCAGCGCCCATTCCCCTGCAAGCGGCGCGATGTTGATGCCATCCGCCCGCGCGATCCAGCCATCATCGGGCAGCGCCAGCATGCCGCCAAGCATTCCGTTGGCCGGTCGCCGAACCAGCCAGACTGCGCCGTCCTGCTCGATCCAGAAGGCGTTGCCGGTGCGCTGGGGTTTGGGCTTTTTCGGCGTCTTTAGCGGAAAGCGGGCGGGATCCCCCAGCCGAAACCCTTGGCAATCACTGCTGATCGGGCAGGCCGCGCAGCGCGGGTCTCGCGAAGTGCAAACTCCCGACCCAAGGTCCATCATCGCCTGCGCAAAGTCTCCTGAGTGGCAATCCGGGGTCAGCCGATCTGCTGCAACGCGGATTGCCGGCCTGCTGCCAGGTAGAGGCGCCTCGATAGCAAACAACCTTGAAACCACCCGCTCAACATTGGCATCGACCACCACCGCGCGCTGGCCAAAGGCGA
>JANNZB010000682.1:0-1981 GCA_031410395.1 Novosphingobium sp. | reverse complement strand
GCGAATATCTTTGGAGTCGGACGTCTGGAAGTTCCAGCGCGGGTAGTAGTCCCAGAGTGGCGAGTGCGTGAAGATGGCGATCGCCGTGTCTGGCGCAAGGCTTTTGACGTCTTTCTGGAGCCATGTGAGCTGCTCCTCCTGAACGCCCCATGGGCCTGCAATTGGGCTCTCAAGCATTTCCATCACGCCCATGCGCTCTTTGGCAGACATTTTTGGGCCCGTCCAAAAATCTTTCACCAGAATGGAATTCAGTCCGATGAAGTGAACACCCTTATGGTCGAACGACCAGGTCTCCTTGCCGAACAACCCGCGCCAGGCAGTTCCCATGTCAAGGTACCAGTCGTGCTCGCCTGGAATGACCTTCATCGGCATCTTCAGCGTGGACAGGATTTTTTTCCCTTTGACCAACTGGTCTTCGGTGCCGTTCTGCGCGATGTCACCACCGTAGATCACGAAATCCGGCTGCTTTGCCAGCCCATTAACCTGCGCGACGGCGTCTTCCAGGTGGCGGTCAAATTTGTGGTCAGCCGCGCTGTACAGGTGCGAGTCGCTGATCATGGCGAAACTGAAGGGTTCTACCACCCGCTTGCCTGCCGCGGCAGCAGCCACATTGACAAGTCCGAGATTCACACCAATGGAGCTGGCCACCATCGTGGACAAGCCGGCCTTGCCTGCAAGGCCCATGAAATGCCGTCTGCTTTTCTCGTTGCAATCATCCATTTTCAGGTCTCCTTCAAATTGTTTAACAGGGTAGGAATCAAGAGATCATGATTCTTTGGTTTAGCGATAAACCCTGAGAATTCAGCAGGGCGCACGGAGGAAGATGGCGAGTGAAGCAACACCGGAGTTGTGGTCAGTGACTCCGGCTCTCAGAGCCTGGGCGAATGCATGTCCGCTCCAGTTTCTGGCCTGCCCAGCCGTGGCGGCGGGCCGTTGACGGCTCGGGTCAACGCAAAGCTTCAGAAAGAAGTTTTTCATCGTGGTGCACGGCCTCTGTGGGTTTTGCGGTGGATCCGCTTGTCTCCTGCGCAGGACCGAATGTAAGCAATGAAGGGCTGGAAATGAAATTAAACCTTTTGACAGCGAACCCGCGTTTTCCTAATATCTGCCCATGTCAATTGCCAAGACGGCGTCGCTTCGCCAAATGGTCACGTTCCGAACGGTGGCCCGGCTGGGCAGCGTGTCATTGGCGGCCGAAGAGTTGCACCTGAGTCAATCGGCGGTCTCGATCCAGATCGCCAGTCTGGAGACTTCTGCCGGCGCGCCACTGGTGAACCGGACGGGCCGGGGCATTCGCCTCACCGACGCGGGCGAGCTTTTGCTCACTTACGCCGACCGGCTTCTGGCGCTGTGGACTGAAACCAGTGACGAGGTGGCCACCTTCCTGGGAGAGTTCTCCGGCACGCTTAGAGTAGGTGCGGTGACAACGGTCGAGTATTGGTTGCCAAGAATACTGGTGACATTCTTGAACGACAACCCGAAGGTGAAAATCAAGCTTCAGGTTGCCAACCGGGATGAAATTGTTCGCAGCCTGGCGTCGCAAGAAATCGACATTGCCGTCATGGGACTTCCCCCGGGCGAGCTGAAAGTGGTGTCGGCGGCGCTGGCAAAAAATCCGGTGGCTTTTGTGTCGGCTCCCAGTCATCGATTGATGGGGGAGAAGAATCTGACCATGGCGCGGCTTGCCGAACAGCCAATCCTCGTACGCGAGCGAGGTTCCGGAACGCGCAGCACCGTCGAGCGGCTTTTCAGGGAAGCCGGTGTTCGAATGCGGATCGGCTCTGAGCTGTCCAGCAACGAGGCCATTAAGCAGATGTGCGCTGCAGGTTTTGGACCCGCTTACCTGTCATTGCACGCCTGTATCCTTGAAATGAATGCCGGCCTGCTCGACATTCTGCCGCTGCCCAACAACCCGATCGAGCGCCAATGGTTTGTGGTTCGGGTGGCTGAAAAGAGTCTTCCGCAGGTTGCCTTGGCGTTC
>JANNZB010000681.1:0-9080 GCA_031410395.1 Novosphingobium sp. | reverse complement strand
GGCAGCAAGATCAACAAGACATATAATGTCTATGAGAAGGTGCTGTAACTTCCGCCTCAGAATGGGGAGAGTCGTCGCAGACGTGCTTGCACAAACAAGTTCAGGATGACGGTGAAGGCGGCATCTTGCCATTTGCGCCCCCGTCCCGGTTCACCGATGCGGTAACCGCCACGTCCATCGTCACATTGCCGAGCGTGCGCATCAGGTCGGGGATCATCTCGACGGCTACGAGCAGGCCAAGCGGCGCGACAGGAACACCCATCGCCAGCGCAATCGGCCCGACCGAAACGACAAAGCTCAGCGTTCCCGGCAGCGATACCGAGCTTAGCGAGACCAGGAAAGCAACGATCACACCCGCTGCCAATGCCGGAGCGGAAAGTTCGACACCGGTCAATTTGGCGGCATAGATCGCCACCGCCATGTTCATCGCCGGGCTGGTTGCGCGGAAGATCGCCACGGCGAGCGGCAGCACAAAATCTGCGGTGGTTTCGCGCACCCCCAGCCGCCTGCTTGCGGCGAGCATGGCGGGCAGGCAGGCGAGCGAAGACTGAGTTGACAGCGCCACCGCATGCACCGGCAGCATGGCCCGGGCGAATGCGCCGAGTGACAGGCGGGCGCGCAAAACCGCGATCAGAAATCCGGCGATCAGCACCACCGCTCCTGCTAGGCTGACCACCACGATGTAATGGGCAAGCGCACCGATGGCATCGGGCCCGCTTTTCACCCCGAGCGAAACCGCAAGACCGAAAACCCCGATAGGCGCGAGCATCAGCACCCACCCAACAATGACCATCATCGCGCTGGCGAGACCCTCAAACAGCAAAGCAAGTTGCCCGCGCAGGTTATCGGCGATGCGCGTTGCCGCCAGCGCGAACAGCGAAACAAACACCACCACGGCCAGCATCGCGCCATCGGAAGCGGCGGCGAAGATGTTCTGCGGCATCATCGCAGAAAGAATCTCCGTCACACCGGGAACCGTGCCGGTCGGCGCAGCGCCGCCGCTGAGCGCCGCGACGGCTTGCGGTGGGATCGGCGCGAGGCGGAGCAGCAGCGGCACCAGCAAGGCCGACATAGTGCCGCTGGCCAAAAGCACGATTACGAACAGACCAACGGCCCGCCGGGCCAGAACGCCGCCGCCGGCCGCCGCCAGCGTCTGCGATATTCCGGTATAGACAAGACCAATCACCAGCGGCAGGATCGTCGTCTGGAGCGCGCGCAGCCACAGCGTTCCCGCAGGTTCCGCCACCGCGAGCAGCGGCGTGATTGCGGGGCTGTTTCTCAACAGGATACCGGCGGCAAAACCCAGCACCAGTCCGGCGAAAGTCAGCGCTGCGGGGACGCGAATTTCTGGAAAGCCACTCGCCTTTTGCCCCACCTTTTGGTCCCCCGTCATGAAAGCTCCCGAGTTGATTGCCGGGGTGACAATACCGCAAGCATGCGACATAGCAACGCCGTCAGGCGCACAGGTTACGCGGGCGAAGGAAGCAAATGGCAAAGCAATATTTCGGCACCGACGGCATTCGCGGTCGCACCAATGCCGGCATTATGACCGCTGACGTGGCGATGAAGGTTGGCCAGGCGGCGGGAACGCGTTTCCTGCGCGGCAGCCACCGCCACCGCGTGGTGATCGGCAAGGATACGCGGCTTTCAGGCTATATGCTGGAAAACGCGATGGTCGCCGGGTTCACTTCTGTGGGCATGGACGTGGTCCTGCTCGGGCCAATGCCAACCCCGGCGGTCGCCCTGCTCACCCGCGAACTGCGCGCCGATGTGGGCGTGATGATCTCTGCCAGCCACAATCCCTTTGCGGATAACGGCATCAAGCTTTTCGGGCCTGATGGCTTCAAGCTTTCCGATGCAGACGAGCTGGCTATCGAGGCTATGCTTGGCCAGGATATTGCGCTGGCACAGTCTGAAGACATTGGCCGGGCTCGACGGATCGAGGATGCGCGCGGGCGCTATATCCACGCGGTGAAGGGCTCGCTTCCCGACAATGTCCGGCTCGATGGCCTCAAGATCGTCGTCGATTGCGCCAATGGCGCGGCTTATCAGGTGGCCCCCTCGGCGATGTGGGAGCTTGGCGCAGAAGTGATCACCGTCGGCGTCAGCCCCAATGGCAAGAACATCAATGATCGCTGCGGTTCAACCCACCTTGATCTGGTCAAGGAAACCGTGGTCGCCAGCGGGGCCGATATCGGCATTGCGCTTGATGGCGATGCTGACCGACTGATCATCGTCGATGAAAAGGGGCAGACGGTCGATGGCGATCAGCTGATGGCGCTGCTCGGCACGCAATTGGCGGCGCGGGGGCAATTGCGCGGCGGCGGGGTGGTGGCGACGGTGATGTCGAACCTTGGGCTTGAGCGTTTCTTGGACGGGCAGGGCCTGACGCTTGAACGCACCAAGGTGGGCGATCGCCATGTGCTCGAAAGGATGAAGTCGGGCGGTTTCAATCTCGGCGGTGAGCAATCGGGGCATATGATCCTGCTCGATCACGCCACCACAGGCGACGGCACGGTGGCGGCGCTGCAGGTTCTCGCCGCGCTGGTGCAATCGGGCAAGCGCGCGAGCGAGCTGCTGCACCTGTTTGATACCGTGCCGCAGTTACTCAAGAATGTGCGGTTTGCTGGCGGTAAGCCGTTGGACGATGCCAAGGTAAAAGCGGTGATTGCCGATGCCGAGGCGCAGCTTCTCGGCATCGGACGGCTGGTGATTCGTCCTTCAGGCACCGAGCCGGTGATCCGGGTGATGGCCGAAGGCGATGATGCGGTGCAGGTCGAAGCGGTGGTCGATGCGATTTGCGATGCGGTGCGGGAAGCTGCGGCCTGATGCTTGAAATGCGCCCTGATTGCGAACGCTGCGGCGCAGACCTGCCTGCGGAGGATCCCGGGGCGTTTATCTGCTCGTTTGAATGCACATTTTGCGCGCAATGTTCAGAAGCAATGGATGATCGCTGTCCCAATTGCGGCGGAGAATTGATGGACCGGCCTGCCCGGGCGGTGAAATTGCATGCGGCGAGCCCGGCTTCCATTGTACGCAAGTTTAAGGGGTGAGTGGGGCGGGGTTGGCGCGGGTCCTTCGACAGGCTCAGGATAAGCGGACTTTGTAATTTGTGCCATTGTCCCACATCTGCTCATGACACCCACACCCGCTCATGCTGAGCTTGTCGAAGCACGCGCGCAACGCTAGCCCAATCCCATGACCACCCCACCCCGCATCCTCACCATCGCCGGGTCCGATAGTTCGGGCGGCGCGGGCATACAGGCGGACATCAAGACGATCACCATGCTCGGCGGCTATGCGATGAGCGCGATTACCGCGATCACCGCGCAGAACACGCTGGGGGTAAGCATGATCGAGGTGCTTTCGCCCGACCTCGTCAAAGCCCAGATCGAAGCCTGCGCCGAGGACATCGGGGTCAATGCGGTGAAGATCGGCATGTTGGGATCGGCAGCGAATGCCCATGCTGTCGCCGACCTGCTCGAGGGCGTAAATGTGCCGGTGGTGTTCGATCCGGTGATGGTCGCCACCAGCGGCGCTGCCCTGGCCGATGCCGAGACGGTCGCGGCGTTCGAACGCCTGATGGCATTCGCCACGCTAACCACGCCAAACTTTGCCGAACTCTCCGTCTTGGGGGGTGATGAAGGCATGGCAGCGCGCGGCATCACCTACTTGGCCAAAGGCGGCGATGCGGACGGCGATATGGTCGAGGACCGGCTGATGATCCCCGGCGAGGAACCGCTGATCGGCCGCGCCCCGCGTATTGCCACGCGCCACACCCACGGCACCGGCTGCACGCTCGCCAGCGCAATCGCCACCTACCTTGGCATGGGGCAGCCATTGGTGGAGGCGGTGGACAACGCCCGCGCTTTTGTGCGCGCGACAATTGAGGCCGCGCCGGGGTTTGGCTCTGGCAAAGGCCCGCTAGGGCATCAGGCGGTTTCTCAATCCAGAGCGTAAAACTCGCGGATCACTTCCCAGCCATCCTCTGCCGTTTCAACGAAGGTGAACAGTTTGAGATCATCGTGGTTGATCACGCCTTCATCTGCCATCGCCTCGAAGTTCAGCACCTTGTCCCAGAACTCTCGGCCATAGAGCAGGATCGGAATCGGGCGCATCTTGCCGGTCTGGATCAGGGTGAGTAATTCCATGAATTCGTCGAGCGTGCCAAAGCCGCCGGGGAACACTGCCACTGCCTTGGCGCGCAGCAAGAAGTGCATCTTGCGCAGCGCGAAATAGTGGAACTGAAAGGCAAGCGCAGGGGTGACATAAAGGTTGGGCGCCTGCTCGTGCGGCAGAACGATGTTGAGCCCGATGGTCTCGGCCCCCGCTTCAGAAGCACCGCGATTGGCCGCTTCCATGATCGACGGCCCGCCGCCCGAGCAGACGACAAACTGCCGCATGCCTTTTTCAACAATCGCTGCCTTGGCGGCGATCCCGGCGAGGCTGCGCGCAACCTCATAGTATTTTGAATTGGCCGCAAGTCGTTCAGCAATAGCGCGCTCCTGCGGCGTGGTTGCCGCCGCCAGTCGCGCGCCGACCAGATCGGGCGAGGGGATGCGCGCCGACCCATAGCAGACCAGCGTCGAGCCGATCGCCGCTTCATCGAGCAGCATTTCGGTTTTGAGCAGTTCAAGCTGGAACCGCACCGGGCGCAGTTCTTCACGCAGCAGGAAATCGGTATCGCGAAAGGCCAGTTTGTATGAAGGGCTCTGCGTCTGCGGAGTTTCCGTAACGTGCTGCTCGACGAAGTTGGCTTCTTGCTCGGCTTTATAGAAGCGGCGCCGATGCAGCCGCGTTTCATTTTGGGGTTCAGTCATTAGTCCTTGATCGCGATTTGCTGCCGAAGAGTCAATTTGGAGGGATCTGCCGGATTTCAACTTCATGCGGGGGATAGGGAGCAGTGAGCGGAAGTTCGGTCAAGCTGCCGGACAGCTTGCTCGCGAAACCATGATTGACGTCCCGATGATGTGCTTCATCGGCCCGCACAAGCAACACCACATCGCGCAGCGACGCGTCGGCCGGCATCTTCCAGTAATGTCTTGCGATTGCAGGGGCCGCGACGTTGGGTGAACGACCCTCGTCGATCTCCTTGAGATACAGAGTGTAGCTGAGCACCGCTTCTTCCTCGAAATAGCCCACAACCCGGTGGGCAGTGCGTGACGATATCAAATAAAGCACTGAGAACAAAGCGAGAAAAACCCACTGCGCGAGCAAGATGACAAGCCTTTCGAAAAAAGTCGGCTGGGCGATCTCGATGAATGTCATCAGATGCATCCGCTCGTTCTCCGCTTCTTCCAGCAAGATCCTGATCCATCCCTCGTCATCCTTCATACGGCGCAGGCTGGTGAGGTGGGTGAACATCGCTCCGACCATGCCTGGAACCGCGGCAACAGTTTCCAGGACGATCGCCCGGTGGCCGTAACGCTTGGCGAAAAACGTGTCTGCGCAGAAGCGCAACAGCTTGGTGAAGCCAAGTGCAAAGCGGTCCGAAAAGTCGGTCGGGTCGTGATGGACTTGCGGTTCGGCGGCGTGCTCCTCCGCGAGCGCTTTGCGATCAGGGGCAAGAATCGTATTGACCATATTTCAGTCCTTTCAGGACGAAGAAACAGTAAGGGCGGATAGCGATTCGGTGTTTCAGCAGGAGACGGCAAAATATAGCAAACGTGAGGCTCTCAGCAATCGCACTGAGGAGATTAGCGTGTTTTCCCGTTTCGGGCTCAGTTGTGACCCAACCAGATGCGCTGGGCAAATTCAGTTAGCCGCGATGGTCTTTTCGATGTCAGCGATTGAATGTCCTGTCAGGTCTTTTGATATCTCCCCGACGAGAACCGCTGCAAGTGCTTTATGGTAATGTTTGCGCAGTTCACCGAGCGTGCGAGGGGCAGCGACGATGATGAGAGCGTCTATATTGCCATCCAGCACACGCTTGTTGAGCATCGCAGCCGTTCCTGCAGCGAAGCTATCTTCATCCTGCTGGCTATCTGATGGATTTGCCGAACTGCTCTGATGCCTGCTGCCGGATCCCTTGTTTTCGGTGGAGATAACGGCATCCCGCATCACCGTGAGCTTCGGCGCCGTTTCCTCACCATCATTGCGGTACAGGTTCAAAATTTCTCCGTCCGCCACGGCGATTATCGCGCTTTTGGGGATTTTCATGCAATTTCCTTTTACGTTGCTTCAACGGTCTAACGTCTGAGCGGACGATATGGCCTCCCACCATCGTCATTTATTCCAAGATCGGAGCAATGGGTTTGCTGACTGCTGCACGAGCAGGCCGGATAAACGACACGAAGCTGGGCTCCGCAGTAGCGATGATCGACGAAAGTGCCCTGATAGTGGCGGCTGATCGCAGGTAACTAGGCAACTTCATTGCCAGCAATACCGCCACTTTGCGTTCTAGCCGCGGACAACCGGAGTGCAGTGCGAGGCGGAGTAAGGGACGATTTCAGGTGTCCCCAATATTTCTGCGTCATAGCAATCGATTGATCAAAGGAAATGGATGCCCCGCGAGGACTCGAACCTCGATAAACGGTATCAGAAACCGGTGTCTTACCATTAGACGACGGGGCATCATGCGGCATTGCGCGTCTTGGGCGCAGCGCGCGCTTAGTCACCGCCCCGCTTTGGGTCAAGGGCAATTGCTGCCAGGCACGCCCCCTTGCCCGTGCGGCTGCTTGGGTCTAGCATGTCCGATGACGCCCGCAGCTGGTGGGCAAACAAAGATTAGGTAACACAGGCATGGCGGACATAACTCCGCCGGAATTGCGCGAGGAGACGGGGAAAGGCGAGCCGGACTATTCCGACAGCAGGCCGGAGGGCAGATCCGGTGTGCCACGCCCTGAGCCGCATTTGCGCATGTCCGGTGATCGCCCGGATGGTGGCGATCAATCTCCAAATGCGCCGCATCACGGCGCAGCTGGCCATGGTTTGACGGGTCATGCGGGGCCGCGACAGGCCTATGCTGCGATTGATCTCGGAACCAACAACTGCCGCCTGCTCATCGCGCGTCCGCAAGGCGAGAACTTCGTCGTGATCGATGCCTTCAGCCGCGTTGTCCGGCTGGGCGAAGGGCTTGCCCAAACCGGGCAGCTGTCCGTTGAGGCGATGGACCGCACGGTGGCCGCACTTGCAGTCTGCGCTGACAAGTTGAGAAAACGCAATGTCCACCTCGCTCGCTCGGTCGCTACCGAAGCCTGCCGTCGCGCCACCAATGGCGATGAGTTCATCGAACGAGTGCGGCAAGAGACCGGCATTCACCTCAATGTCATCACCGCCGAAGAAGAAGCCCGACTGGCCGTTCTCGGCTGCCATATCCTGCTCGAAAACGGGGAAGGCCCGGCGATGATTTTTGACATCGGCGGCGGGTCGACCGAGCTGGTGCTGATCGAAACCGGCCCGACAGTTCCCCGCATTCTTGATTGGCAATCAGTGCCCTGGGGCGTGGTTTCGCTCACCGAAACGTGCGGCGGCGAATCAGACGATGCCCAGCAGCGCGCGGTGCGCTATGCCCGGATGCGCGCGTTGGTGCGCTCAAGTTTCGCCGATTTCGCCGCACGCATCGCTCCGCAGCGCGAAAAGGGGCCGAAGATCGAACTGCGGCTGCTCGGCACCAGCGGCACCGTGACGACGCTCGCCTCGGTGTTGCTCGATCTTCCGCAATATGATCGCAGCGCCGTCGATGGGCTGATTGTTCCATCCAAGGATATGCGCGATATCAGTTCTTGGCTCGCCCATATGTCGATCAGCGAACGCAGCGCGCAACCCTGCATTGGCAGGGATCGCTCCGATTTGGTGGTGGCGGGCTGCGCGATCCTTGAAACGATCCTTGATTTGTGGCCGGCGGACCGGCTGGGGGTTGCCGATCGCGGCATTCGCGAAGGCATCCTGCGCGGATTGATGGCATCGGGCGGACATCCGGGCCATGCCCATGAAGTGATAAGTCAGCTCGCAAGATGAGCCAGACCCATTCATGAGCAGGGCCTTCACATGAGCAGGGGTTCCGTATGAGCAGGTCTGGCCGCGATCCAGGCGAGCGGTTGAAAACCGGGAAGAACCGCAGCGTCAGTTCTGCCCGCTGGCTTACGCGTCAGATCAATGATCCTTACGTCAAACAGGCCAAGGCCGAAGGCTATCGCAGCCGCTCAGCCTACAAGCTGGCTGAACTTGATGACCGTTTTGCCCTGCTCAAAGGCGCGAAGCGGGTGGTCGATCTGGGCGTGGCGCCCGGCGGCTGGAGCCAGATTGTCCGTCAGCGTGCTCCGCAGGCGCGGGTGGTTGGAATAGATTTGTTGCCCACCGAGCCGCTTGAAGGTGTGATCCTGTTCGAGATGGATTTCCTTGCCGATGAAGCCCCGGCCGCGCTCGAAGCGGCGCTCGAAGGCGCCCCCGATCTTGTCCTGTCAGACATGGCGGCCAACACCGTTGGGCACAAGGCGACCGATCATCTGCGCACTATGGGACTGGTCGAAACGGCACTGGATTTCGCCATAACTTCGCTGGCACCAGATGGTGCCTTTGTCGCCAAGGTTTTCGCCGGAGGGACCGATGCGGTGCTGCTCGCGCTGCTCAAAAAGAATTTCCGCAATGTAAAACACGCCAAACCGCCGGCAAGCCGCAAGGGTTCTTCGGAATGGTACGTCATTGCGCAAGGCTTCAAGGGACGCGCGGAAGACTGAGCGGTCAACAAAAAGGGCGGAGCCTTGCAGCCCCGCCTGTTTGATTTCAGACCGATGTCCGAATTACTTTTTGGCAGCCTCTGGCGCCGCTGACGCTTCGGCCGTGGCCCCGGCTTCCCTTGCACCGGCATCTTTTGCACTGGCAGCCTTGGCATCCGCGGGCGCAGCGGCTGGCGCTGCTGGCAGCGGCAGGTTGCTGCCGTCGGTGTTGAGGTAAGCGATAACGTTGGCGCGTTCCTGGGCGTCCGACAGACCGGCGAAGGTCATCTTGGTGTTTGCGGCCATGCTCTTCGGGCTCTTCAGCCAATGATCAAGCGTGGCCCAGTCCCATTTTCCGCCTGCCTTCTTGAGGTCGTCGGAAAAAACGAAACCACCGCGGCTAACGGCAACGGCTTCACCAAC
>JANNZB010000680.1:0-6014 GCA_031410395.1 Novosphingobium sp. | reverse complement strand
GTTAGCCAGCTGATCGGCGCGTTCATTTTCGGGATGGCCATCGTGGCCCTTGACCCAGGCCCAATCGACCTTGTGCGGACGGGCGGCGTCGAGCAGGTCAATCCACAAGTCAGAATTGGCGACAGGCTTTTTCATTGCATTTTTCCAGCCATTTTTCTGCCAGCCAAAGATCCACTTGGTGATCCCGTCGATCACATAGCGGCTATCGGTATGGAGGGTCACCATGCAGGGTGATTTGAGCGCCTTGAGGCCCTCAATCGCTGCCATCATTTCCATGCGGTTATTGGTCGTTTGCGCTGCGCTGCCAGAGAGCTCCTTCTCGTGCCCTCCAGTGCGCAGGATCGCGCCCCAGCCGCCGGGACCGGGATTTCCCTTGCAGGCGCCATCCGTGAAAATCTCGACTAGCTTCATGCAAACAGGTCGGCATTGGCAGGGTCGGCGTAGAAGGCAAGGCGGCGAGCGAAGGCCATCGGGTCTTTGCGGGTAACCAACGCATCGGCGGGAGTGTTGAGCCAATCATAAGCGCGAGACATGGCAAAGCGCAGGGAAGCGCCGCGTGCGAGCAGGGGCAGCGCGGCGCGTTCTTCAGGGATCAACGGGCGCACCGATTCGTAGCCTGCGATCAAAGCTGCGGAGATTGCCGGATCGAACTTCGCGCCAGATGAATCGAAGCACCAGGCTGCGTGGGTTACTGCCAGATCATAGGCCAGCGTATCGGTGCAGGCGAAGTAGAAGTCGATCAGGCCGGTAACTTCCGCACCGAGCATCAAGACATTGTCAGGAAATAGATCGGCGTGGATTACCCCGCGCGGGAGGTCTTTTGGCCACTGTGCGCACAACGTGGGCAGATGCTGATCGACCAGCAGTGCGAAAGCAGGATCAATTTTGCCCAAGCCTTTGGCGCTGCATTCCATTGCCAACCGCTGCCATTCTTCAGGCCCCATGCCATTAGCGCGCTTGCCGGAGAAATCGGCAGCCGCCAAGTGCATCTGCGCCAAAGCCGCGCCAACCGCGCGGGCCTGCACCGCCGTCGGCTGACTCAACGAAACGCCTGGAAGGAACTCAATCAAGGCCAGCGCTTTGTCCCCGCGCATCACGTGCGAATTGCCGCTGCGATCATGGATCGTCGCCGGAACCGGACATCCCTTCGCGGCCAAATGATCGAGCAGGCCAAGGAAGAACGGCAGCTCGCCAATATCGATGCGGAATTCGTACATCGTCAGAATGAACCGCGTGGCCGCATTATCGCGCCCCATAGTTTCGATCAGCCAGTTCGAATTCGAAACGCCCTCGGCAATTCCCTTGGCCGATGTCAGCGTGCCAACGTCAAACTCCGCGATCAGCCGGGAGAGGTCTTCGGCACCAAGATTGGTGTAAACCGCCATGGATCAGGCCGGGTCTGTCAGCTGGCGGGGCAGTTTGAAGATCATTTTTTCTTCAGCGGTGATGATCGTTTCCTCATCGAGCGGGCGGATCGCAGCGATGCAATCGACGACTTCGCGCACAAGTTCCTCGGGCGCTGAAGCCCCTGCCGTCAGCCCGAGCGTATTAACGCCCACCAGCCATGCCGGATCGACGTCACTGCCGCGCTGTATCAGCCGCGATGGCGTGCCGCAGCGTTCAGAAACTTCAACCAGCCGCACCGAGTTCGAGCTGTTGGGCGCGCCGATCACTAGCACGAGGTCGCAGAGCGGAGCGATTTCCTTGACCGCCGCCTGCCGGTTGGAAGTGGCGTAACAAATGTCCTCTGCTTTGGGTCCGGCGATCTGCGGATAGCGGGCGCGCAAGGCGGCGACTACGGCGGCGGTATCATCCACTGACAGCGTCGTCTGGGTTAGGAATGCGAGCGGGGCATCCTCAGCAAATGTCAGCGAATCGACATCGGCGGTGGTCTCCACCAGCGTAATCTCACCTTCGGGAACCTGGCCAAGCGTGCCGATCACTTCAGGATGACCGCGATGGCCGATGAACACGATGTGCCTCCCGGCCTCAATTTGACGTTCGGCTTGCCGGTGGACCTTGCTGACCAGCGGACATGTGGCATCAAGCCAATCGAGCCCGCGCGATGTAGCATCGCTCGGCACTGACTTGGGCACGCCGTGGGCGCTGAAAATCACCGGAAAACCGTCGGGCACCTCGTCGAGTTCTTCAACGAACACCGCGCCTTTGGCCATTAATCCGTCAACCACGTAGCGGTTGTGGACAATCTCGTGCCGAACGTAAACCGGCGCGCCATAGCGCACCAGCGCCAGTTCGACGATCTCGATCGCCCGGTCCACTCCGGCACAGAATCCACGCGGCGCAGCGATGAGCAGGCGCAAACGTCCTGCGGGCTGATCGGGTTTTTTCTCTGGCAATCCGGCATTCATGTCGAGGCCACTAGCGTTTCCAAACGCGCGCGGCTAGGGCAGCGATACGAAATGCCCGGTTGGGTAATAAGGAATTGGACCAAGGATGACCGCCCCTTCTGCCGTGTTTGGCCGCTCCCGCCTGTTTGGTGCCGCCATGATCGTTCTCGCCCTCGCGGGCTGCAAGAGCAAGGGTGACCTTGTGATCGACGAGGGCGTTGGCATCACCGCAATTCGCACGGCTTGCCCGGCGGTTGGCATCCCGGACTATACCGGTGACGTCACGTTGTTCAGCCGCGCTGGCGCAATCGACGCCGCTTCGATTGATCTGACCGCTTCGATGACCAACGTGCGCTCGCAATGCAACGATCAGGGGGCGAAGGTCTATTCAACCTCGAGCTTTGACATTCTGGCCCGCCGCACCGATGTGCGCGGTGCGCGCACCGTGCAGCTGCCCTATTTCGTCACCGTGCTGCGCGGGCGCTCGGCGGTGATTTCCAAGCGCATCGGATCGGTGACGCTGAACTTTGCCGATGGCCAGGAACGCGCGCAGGCTCATGCAACGGGCGAGGCATTCATCGACAAGTCCGAAGCCACGCTGCCTGCTGATATCCGCGATCAGATTACCCGCAAGCGCCGCGCGGGCGAAACCGACGCTGCTGTTGATCCGCTGTCACGCCCGGAGATTCGCCAAGCGGTTAACCGCGCGACGTTTGAGGTGCTGCTAGGCTTTCAGCTGACTCAGTCGCAGCTGAGTTATAACGCCACGCGTTGAGGCGGCCTTAGCTTCAACATCACTGGCTGCCGTCATCCTGAACTCATTTCAGGATCTATTAAGCCGTGCGCACGGATCAGGCGTCAAAAGATGCAACGGTGAGGCAGGTCTGCAATCGGTGACCTTCGAGGATATGCGCGATTGATGCTGAAACAAGTTCAGCATGACGAGGGTTGGTTGAACGGCGGGATTGTCACACAGTCGCTCGCGGTGGAGGTTTGCAAGCGCACACAAACCAGCTAACCGGCCCCCATGTCTGATACGCTAACCCTCCACGCCGCCTTCGCAGGCCATGTCTCCGCTGCGCTCGATGCGCTTGAGGCCGCGGGCACGCTTCCCACAGGTCTTTCTCGCAGTGCCGTGGCGGTGGAACCGCCGCGCGAACTTTCGCATGGTGACCTTTCGACCAATGCCGCGATGGTGCTCGCCAAGCCTGCCGGAACCAATCCGCTCGCGCTGGCTGAGGCGCTGATTGCCGAGCTGGCCAAGATCCCATCGGTAACATCGGCGGAAATCGCCGGGCCAGGGTTCATCAACCTGCGGCTGAACAATGGCGCTTGGATCGAAGAACTGCTCAGCGTTGCCAAGCTGGGCGGCGACTATGGCCGCTCAAACATGGGCGGCGGTTCAACAGTCAACGTCGAATATGTCTCCGCCAACCCGACCGGGCCGATGCACATGGGGCATTGCCGGGGCGCGGTGGTGGGCGATGCGCTGGCGAGCCTGCTTGAGTGGGCAGGGCACAAGGTGATCCGCGAGTATTATGTCAACGATGCCGGCGGGCAGGTCGATGTGCTCGCCCGGTCGGTGCATCTGCGATACTGCGAGGCCTTGGGCGAGGCGGTTGGCGACATTCCTGAGGGGCTTTATCCGGGCGATTATCTCGTCCCTGTCGGGCAGGAACTGGCCAAGGAGCTTGGCGTCGCTTTTGTTACTGCTCCCGAATCCGAATGGCTGGCATCGTTCCGCACCCGCGCGGTTGCGGCGATGCTGGTGATGATCAAGGCCGATCTCGCGCTGCTGGGCATCGAGCATGACCTGTTTTCCTCCGAAGCCGAATTGCAGGCCGCCGGTAAGCCCGAACAGGCGGAAGCGTGGCTGCGCGCGCATGATCTGGTTTACGATGGCGAGCTTGAAGCGCCCAAGGGCAAGACGCTTGAGGACTGGGAGCCGGTTGAGCTGCCGCTGTTCCGCTCGACAAAATTTGGTGACGATCAGGACCGCCCGATCAGGAAAAGCGATGGTAGCTGGACCTATTTCGGCGCCGACCTCGCCTATCATTTCCGGAAGGCGGAAAGTGCCGATGCGCTGGTCGATATCTGGGGGGCGG
Source organism: Novosphingobium sp. (assembly GCA_031410395.1). Taxonomy (GTDB): domain Bacteria; phylum Pseudomonadota; class Alphaproteobacteria; order Sphingomonadales; family Sphingomonadaceae; genus Novosphingobium. The sequence goes on along the minus strand of JANNZB010000680.1, from coordinate 1,561 downwards.
ATCACGCGGGCACGGTGAAGCGGATCAAGGCTGCGGTCGCGGCGATGACGGCAGGGTCGGACCCAAATGCAAGGGGGTCCAAACCATTCGAGGTCAAGCTCGTCCAGATGGTCCAGCTGCTGCGCAATGGCGAGCCGGTGAAAATGTCCAAACGTTCTGGCAATTTCGTCACTCTGGCAGATGTGGTGGGCGAGGTTGGCAAGGACGTTGTCCGCTTCACCATGCTCACCCGCAAGCCCGAAGCGCAGATGGATTTCGATTTCGCCAAGGTGGTTGAGGCATCGAAGGACAACCCGGTTTTCTATGTGCAATATGCCCATGCCCGGATCAGATCGACGCTGCGCAAGGCGGCGCTTGAGGGCTGGGGGCCGTCTGATGCCGAGCTCGAACTGCTGGGGCAGGAAGAGCTCGGTCTGGTCAAGCTTGCCTCGCAGTTTCCGCGGCTGGTTGAAGCCGCTGCACAGGCGCGCGAGCCTCACCGGATCGCCTTCTATCTTTTCGATCTCGCCGCCGCGCTCCACGCCTATTGGAACCTTGGTAACGACCAGCCGGAAAAGCGGTTCATAGTGGCACACGATCAAGCGCTTACCGAGGCAAGGCTTTATCTTGCGTGCCAAATCGGGCAACTTATCCATAACGGTCTCGCCATACTTGGCGTAGAGGCGGTCGAGGAAATGTAAGGGGCGTCGGTAATGCAAAGCGATAATGACCTGCCAGAAGGCATGAAAGAGGGCGTTGCTGCTGCGGCAGACGCTGCAGACGGCCACGTCACCGAAGCGCTCAATACCTCCCAGGACCGCGCTGAACTTGACCTCGACAATGATGATCGGCTTCCTTGGCTTGAATCAGCCGATGGTGATTACGACAATGCCGGCGTTGATTCGGCGCGCGTATTTGGCTTTGCCCTCGCAGGCATTGTTGCCCTTGCTGCGCTTATCGGCGCGATCTGGTGGGTTGGTCATCGCAAGCCCGATCCGGCGCTGGTCGCCGATGGCAGCACCATCGCCGCACCGAGCGAGCCCTATAAGGAAGCGCCCAGAAACCCCGGTGGCAAGACTTTCGCCGGCACTGGTGACACCAGCTATGCGGTTTCGCAGGGCAAGGATTCAGCAGGTCATCTGACCGGCGGCGCCGCAGTGCCCAAGCCGTCGGTTGACACCGGCGCACCTGCGGTCACTGCTGATGTCACCGGGAAGCTGGCAGAAGCAGCCGGAATCGAAATCGAATTCGAACCGCGAGCCTTCAAGTCGAACGTGTGCGGCGAGTGCGGTGAGAAGTTTTCCGTGCAGGACGCCGCCGCACACAAGCGGCAATGTGCTCCAGGGGCGATTTTCCGACCAACAGGCCCAGACATCGCCATCCATTGGGAGCACCCGACCGTCAAGAACAGCGCCGGAGACCCGAAGCACACGGCGGTCTATGACTGGACGGTGGTTCATGCAACCGCCGCTTCTCACCAAGGGCGTTCGTTGAAGCAGCTTTTTGCCGCCAAACGGGAGGAGAAGGAGCACCTGTACAAGGCAATGGTGGAAGAAGTCGGTGCTGCCTTCGTCGTGCTGTG
>JANNZB010000679.1:0-2181 GCA_031410395.1 Novosphingobium sp. | reverse complement strand
CGCGCGCGATAAACAAGCGGCAAAAAACGGGAGAAGCACGTGGCAGGCGGCGAGACTTTTGACGTTGTCGTGATCGGGTCTGGCGCGGCGGGAGCAATGGCCGCGCTGCGTTCGGCAGAAGCCGGGCTTTCGGTGCTGATCGTCGAAAAGGCGCACAAGTTCGGTGGAACCAGCGCGACATCGGGCGGGGTGATGTGGATACCCAACCACGGCCTGGGCGGTGATGATAGCCGCGAACAGGTGATGGATTACCTCGCCAGCGTCACCAGCGGGCCTGTGAACCCTGAGAAGATGGCGGCATACGTCGATCAGGCGCCCAAGATGGCGCAATATCTGAAGGCGAGCGGGGTCGAGCTGATCGTCTCGCCCTGGCCCGATTATTTCCCTGATCAGCCCGGCGCGCGTGCAGACCGATCACTGATCTGCCCAACTTATGACGGGCGGCGGCTTGGCGATAATCGCTATTCGCTGATGCGTGAACAGTTCAACCGGTTCAAGCTGTTCAGCCTATACGCGATGGACCTGACCGAAACTTTCGCGCTGATGATGCAGCAAAAGGGCTGGCGCAAGGTCGCGTTCAACGTCATTCGACGCTACTGGATGGATCGCGGCACCCGCAAGGTTTCGCATCGGGATCGCCGGTTTACCCAAGGCGCCGCGCTGATTGGCGCGACCTATGAGCAGGTGTTCAAGAAGGGCGCTCAGTTGCGCATGGAAACGCGGCTTGAGTGGATGAATGTAGATCCGAGCGGGGTGGTGACAGGGGTTGAAGTCAGCAGCTTTGGCCGTCCTTACACAATAAACGCCCGCTACGGCGTGGTCCTCGCGGCAGGCGGGTTCGAATGGAACCAGGAACTGCGTGACCGCTTCTATCCCGCCCCCGGCCTGATCAACCATTCCTCCACCCCCGAAGGCGCAAACCGCGGCGAAGCGTTAATCGCGGCGGAAAAGCTTGGCGCGGATACCGAGCATACCGAAGAGGGCTGGTGGATCCCGACGATGACCCTGCCGATGCCCAAGGCATCCAACTTCCACGAAACGCATCAGGCCGCCTTTGATGTCGGCCGCCCGTGGTCGGTCTGTGTCAACCGCAACGGGGTGCGGTTTGTCGATGAGGCGACGGGCTATGACAGTTTCGGCCAGGCAATGGTCGTCGATCATATCAAGACCGGGGCGAACTGCCCGTGCTGGCTGGTGTTCGATGCCAAGTTCCGCGCCAAGTTCAGCGCGGGCGGACTGATGCCTTGGGCGCACACGCCCGAGCGCAAGGTTCCTGACGACTGGTGGGATCACTATGTTTTCAAGGCTGACACCATCGAGGCGCTGGCGGCGAAGATTCACGTTCCGGTTGAAGCTCTGGCGCAGACCGTCGCCAACATGAACGGCTATGCCAAAACGGGCGTCGATCCCGAATTCGGGCGCGGCGGCAACATCTATGACCAGTTCTTCGGCGATCCGACGGTAGCGCCCAATCCCAACCTTGGCCCAATCGACAAAGCGCCATTCTATGCGGTGCCGATCAATAACGGCGATCTTGGCACCAAGGGCGGAATAAAAACCGATGCCCGCGCGCGGGTGATCGACAAGGCTGGCAAGCCGATTGAGGGGCTTTATGCCGCGGGTAATTGCTCGGGCAATCCGTTCGGGGCCTGTTATCCGGGCGCGGGCGGGACGATTGGTCCTGCCATGACCTTCGGCTTCATCGCCGCCAATGACATTGCCGAGCGCGTCGGAAACCAGCGCGCCTTGGCAGGGGAAGTATCGTGACTTCAGGCAAGACAGCAATCGTCACCGGCGCGGCAGGCGGGATTGGCGAGGCAATTGTCCGCAAGCTGAGCGCGGATGGCTACTCTGTGCTAGGCACCGGGCGCGATGCGGGCAAGTTGCAGGCGCTGAAGGACGCGCTGGACTCAGCCGTGGCCTTCGATTTCCTCGCCGCCGACATCACCGCCGATGATGCGCCCATTGCCATCGTCGATGCCGCCATTGCCAAATTTGGGCGGCTCGACCTGCTAGTCAACAACGCCGGATCGTTCAACTTCGGCCCGGTCCACGCCACCACCGATGCCATGCTTGACGAGGTGTTCGGCATATCACTCCGCGCCCCCTTCCGTCTGTGCCGTGAGGCGCTGTCGCACATGGGCGAGGGCAGCTCCATCCTGTTCATCGGCTCAACCTGGG
>JANNZB010000678.1:0-1612 GCA_031410395.1 Novosphingobium sp. | reverse complement strand
GTCCAGTTCGCCTGCACCGCCCGGTGGGTAGCCGAACAAAATTTTGAGCAGAGCAATCGGGTCTTCGGCGCGGCCGAGCCCTGGCCACATCATTGCCGCAGCCCCAGCGGCCAAACCCGTCACAAATTCCCGGCGATCAATCGATTCCATGCGTTCTCCTTGTGTTTGATGTTGTATTGCTGTGTCGGGCGCTTATTTGCCCGATGAGCCGCCCAGTGATCCGCTCAATGCGCGGCTCGCCCAGGTGAAAGATCGAGCTCTCGGATGACTGCGCTCATGCGCTGCGGCGCGTGGCCGACCAAACGCTCAAAATCTGCGGTCAGGGCGGTCATAAATCCCTGGCGCATGGCCTGAACGTACGCAATGCGTCGCGCTTGCAAGGCTTTCGACAAGCCCTGCGCATTCAACTCATCTCGATAGGCGTCATCGCTGATCGTGACGTGACGAACCGGTGCGGCCACCGCTACGCTGACTAATTCGCAGAGTTGTTGGTAGCTCAAAAGCTCTGCGCCACTGAGGCGGTAGACCGCGTTGTCCACGTCGTCTGTGACCAGCGCATGTGCCGCAGCAAGCGCTAAGTCAGCTCTTGCGATGAACGGCATACGCGCTTCGCCCGAGGCCATGCGAAACACGCCGTCACGCCGCGCTGCGCTGGCCACCGACAAGGCGATGTTGTCGACATACGGGCCATTGCGCAGCAGGGTGTACGCGCAACCCGATTGGCAAATCGCGGCTTCCGTCAATCGATGTACGCGCGCCACCACGGAGGGTGAATCCGCTACTACATCAAAAAAACTCGTGTAGACGATGCGCCGCACGCCAGCGCATGCTGCCGCCTCGAAGGCCTGAATATGGAGGCGCGTGCGCACATCATCATCGCCTTCGATCGATACCAGAAGGAGCGTGTCTACGCCACTGAATGCGCCATCAAGCGATTTTGGGTCGGCGAAGTCAGCCTTCCGCACCTCATCGATGCGCCCCGTACTGTCACATTGATCCGGATTTCGCGTGCAGGCCACAACGCAGGTGTCTGCTGGAATTAATCCGGCAAGGTGGGACAGAACGGCGCGTCCAAATTGCCCTGTGGCACCGGTGATCGCTAGGGTGTACATCGATTGGGCCTTCCGTGATGGGCGCTTAGTTAGGTCCGTCAGCTCCGTCAACTCAATCGAGTTTCACGCCCGCTTTTTTGACGAGCTTTGCGTATTTCTCCACCTCGCTTTTGACGAATGCCGCGGCTGCTTCCGGGGTGGAAATGGCGATGCTATTGCCCTGTTTGCCCATGCTTTCCTTCACATCCATGGTTGCGAATGCGGTGGTGAATGCGGCGTGAACGCGTTTCACATCGGTCGCTGGCAAATTCTTTGGGCCGATCACGGCGAACCAGCCTTCCACGATGTAGTTGGGCAGCCCCTGTTCGGCGAAGGTCGGGATCAACGGCGCTGCCCCGAGGCGTGCAGTCGACGATGTGCCAATCGCACGCAACGCCCCACTCTTGAGATGCGCCTGAATTGCGGGCAAGGCGAGCACGCCAAAATCCACCTGTCCGCCGAGCAAATCGGTAATCATCGGCCCCACGCCTTTGTAGGGAATGTGTTTCGCTTTCACGCCC
>JANNZB010000677.1:0-8218 GCA_031410395.1 Novosphingobium sp. | reverse complement strand
TGGGTGGCCGGGTGGGGGAGTGGGCTGGCACCGCCTTCCATATAATTGAAACGAATTTACGCCGCGCCGCTCATCCGTTGCAGTGTCGCGAGCGCGGCTTTGAGCGCACGTTCGGTTTCTTCAGGGTTGACCGTGGTTGGTCCGGCGAAAGCCTGACCTGGGGCCATCGCGCCAGCCTGATCGAAGCGGCGCAGGCCCGGATCGTTATTCAGCGTGGTATGACCAGCCTGACCCGGGAATACGACGACCGGCTCAACGGGTGCCTGTTCGTCAACCGGCTCTTCAATGCGTACAAAGGTTTCACGCACGGTGGGCTTCATGCCGAGCAACGAGCCAAACGATTCCTCGTCTGTGCCATCGGGTGCTTCGGTCTGTGCAAGTTCAGGTTCCGCAACAGTTGGCCGGGCGGGGAAGCCTTGGAATGCTGCCGGAACAGGTTGCGCGGTCTTGCCGAACAGACGGGGCGGAAGCACGGAGTCGAGCGAATCATCGTCGTCCTGCTCGTCGAACTGGAGCGGACGCATCGATGAAGGCATAATTGATGGCTGGGCCGAGGGCTGGACAGCCATTTCCGAAATCGGATTGGCGGGAGCATCGGGCGAGGGCGGTGCAAAGGCATGCGGCACAGCGAATCGCGGCGGCGCATCCCGCTCGGCAGGCGCGGCGGGTGCAGTTTCCACAAGCGGTGCAGAATCCGCAGCCTGTGAAGTCTCGGCGGCCCCGCGGCGACGCGAAATTGCCAGGGCAAGCCTCTCTGCCAGTTCGACCACGCCAAGCGAAGCGATCGGGGCTTTCATCAGCTTTTCGGCGGCATCGCTAGGCACCAAATCGAGGACCGCGGCGGGCGGTGCTGGGTTGAGTGGCGCGGCAGCGGGCGCTGCTTGAACCTCTGGTTCGGGTTCAAAAGCTGGCACGGCGGGCGCGGTAAAAGCGCGCAGCTCCGATGCTGCATCAACCAGTTCCGGTTCTGCAGGGGCAAACGGGTCGCTGTGGCTGGTTACAGCCTCGGGTGCAGCAAAGGGGTTGGCAAATGATGCGGGCTCTGGCGCAAAATCTTGCGCGAATTCAGGCTGTGTCTCCGCATCCTCCATCGCCATTGGCGGTGCGAAACCGGGCTGGCGGAAATCTGGTTCGGACGGTTCATCGGGCTGGGCAAAGGCGCTTATCGGATTTGCGGAAGGCGCAGCAAAGGGCCGTGCTTCGTCAACGATCGGTGCTGCGGGGACAAGGGCAATTGTCGATTGCTGCGCCTGTGCCGCTGTCCCTGCGCTATGGCGATTCCATGGATCATAAATCTGGTTCGCTTCAGCAGGCTCTTCTGCGGCAGGGGTAACAAAGCCGGTTTGCTCATCTTTGCCCTCGTCATCACCATAGCGCTCGGGCATTTCGCTGAACGCGCCCAGTTCTGCCAGATCAAGAATCTGCGGTGCACCGCCTGGTAAGGGCATGTACTCATGGAATTCCAGCGCATAGTCTTCCTCCATCGCCAGCGCGCGGCGGCGGCCGGGGATCGGAGCGGCGGTCTGGCTGGCAGCCGCGGCATCGAGCCGGGCAAAGTCTTCGCCAAGATCATCGGAAACGCCGGCTTGGTCGTTTTGCCTGAAGCTGCGCGGCGGAACTGCGTCACGCGGCCGGGCAATCCGGCGCGCGACCATATAGCCTGAGACTGCGCCGATTGCGAAAAGCACCAATGCGAGCAGGATCCGCGCCTTTATGCCGAGCGGCGGCGCAGCGATGGGCAGCAGCAAATCGATCCGCAGCGCCCGCACCAGATTTTCGAGCGCGATCGTGCCGATGGCAAGGCTGCCGAGGCCGAGCAGGGCAGCGCACCACAGCGCCACCATTGCCGGAAACAGCGGATGGCGGCTGATAGGCGCCTTCGCCTTTGCATTCCCCCTGGTCTCTGTCTTGGCCAAGATTTAAAACCCCTGCTGGTAATGAGCGCGCTGACCGGATCAGGCTGCGACGCCAATTGTGTCGATCCGCAGTCCTACCAGTGTTTGGTAAACACGAAGATAACGATCCACGTTTCGCGCCCAGTCGTGGTGGGCGCGAACGTGGTCAAACCCTTTTGTGATAATGGTATTCCATTCAGACCGGGCACTGAACAGCCGGGCGAGCGATGTGGCGCAAGCGGCGGCATCATCGGGAGCAAACAGCACGCCGGTTTGGCCATCGGTGATCAATTCACGGTGGCCGCCAACCGCGCTTGCGGCAACCAGTTTGCCTTGCGCCATGGCCTCAAGCGGCTTTAAAGGTGTGACCAGTTCGGTCAGGCGGCTGGCCTTGCGCGGATAGGCCATAACGTCCGCCAGCGCGTAGTACCGCTCAACCTCATGATGCGGAACGCGGCCGACAAAGCGGATCGCGTGGGCACCCGGGCTTGCCTCTGCCTGCGCCCTGAGCGCCGCTTCGCATGGGCCGCCACCGACCAGCAGCAGCCGGGCATCGGTATGGCTTTCGAGCAAGTGCGGCATGGCATCGATCAGCACATCAAGGCCTTCGTAGTCATAGAACGAGCCGATGAAACCGATCACTGGGCCCTCGCCCAAAGCGAGCTCGCGGCGCAGCGCAGGATCAGGAGCCGCAGGATCGCCAAACAGCGATAAGTCAACGCCATTGGGGGAAATGGTGATTCGCGCCGGACTGTTGCCGCGCGCAACCAGATCGTCTTTCAGGCCCTGACAAATCGTCACCACCGCATCGGCGCCAGCAACCACGTGGTTTTCCAGGCTCCGCGTGAGGCGGTATTTGAGCGACCCTGCCGAACCGGTGCAATTGCCCACCGCCGCATCCTCCCAGAAGGCGCGGATTTCATAGACCAGAGGAATGCCGAGCTTGCGCGATGCGCGCAGCGCTGCCTCACCGCACAGCCCCGGCGAGTGGGCGTGGAGCACATCGGGCCGCCAGTCATGGCAAAGCGTCTCGATCGCACTGCGGAGCCGGCCTATTTCGCGCCATTCGCGCAGGCCAACGGGACCAGCCGCCTCGCCGCGCGTGCGGTGAAAAATGATGCCGTCAGCCTCTTCCTCATCCGGCCCTTCGGCAAAATGCCTGAGACCGGTTATCCCACGCACCTCCAGCCCCGCCGCCTGCTGCGCCTTCAATATGGCGCGGGTGCGGAAGGTGTAGCCACTTTGCAGCGGCAACGAATGGTCAAGGACATGGAGAACGCGGGTCATGGCGGTAATCCATGCCATACAACGCTTAACGCGCCGTCAACTGCTGGGGTGTTATCAGCCTGCCACCATGGTGGACTATTTCGCGCTCGGCCTGACTCATGCGCTGCTGGCACTGGCTGCCTGGCGGCTGCTTTTGCGCGAATCGCTGGACCATGATCCCGCTCCCCAGCCCGCTGCTCAGGCCGTGCCAAAACCTGCACTGAAGCCCGCGCTGAAAGCGATTGGGGAAACCGGCGATGCTTGATCTGTTTCTCGCGGCTTTCGTGATGGGATGGCTGGCGCTGGGGATGCGCCGACCGTTCCTGTGGGTGCTCGTCTATCTTTACGTCGATATTGTTGCCCCGCAAAAGATCTCCTACTTTCTCCTCGCCTCGCTGCCGATTTCGTTGATTGCGTTCTGTGCCGCAGCGGTTGGCTGGATGGCTACCGATGACAAGCGCGACTGCCGCTTCACCTTGCGGCAGGCGCTGATCCTGTTGCTGCTCGCCTATTGCGGCATGACGACGCTGACCGCCGATTTCCTTACGCAGGCGGCGGAAAAGTGGTCATGGGTGTGGAAGGCGCTGATTTTCGCCTCGTTCCTGCCACTTACCCTGCGCACCCGGCTGCGGTTCGAGGCGGTGGCGCTGACCTTGGTGCTGTCCGCCGGATCGATTATCATAACGGGCGGGATCAAGACGGTGTTTTCCGGCGGCGGTTATGGTTCGCTGCATTTTTTCGTCAACGACAACACCGGGCTTTACGAAGGCTCGATCATCTCCTGCGTTGCCATTGCCATCATTCCGCTGATCTGGTGGCTGGTTAATCATGGGACGATCTATCCCAAAAGTATGATCGTGAAGCTGTTCGGCGTGGCGCTGACGTTCTCGTGCCTGCTGATTCCGGTCGGCACCCAGGCACGCACCGGATTGCTGTGCATTGCACTGCTGTTTTTGCTGTCGCTGCGCTCGGTCAAGAAGCGGTTTCTCTATATTGGCTCGATGGTGACGCTGGCGCTAATTGCTGTTCCCTTCCTGCCCGCGAGCTATACGAAGCGGATGGATACCATCGGCAACCACCAGGCCGACGAATCAGCCTCAACCCGCATCGCGGTGTGGATTTGGACGCTCGACTATGTGAAAGATCATCCCTTCGGCGGCGGTTTCGAAGCCTATCGCGGCAACAAGCTGCGTATCGAAATGCGCGATGCCGAAACCAGCGGCAACACCACAGATGTCGAGCTCAAGGAGACGATGGATAAAGGCCGCGCCTATCACTCGTCCTATTTCGAAATGCTGGGTGAGCAGGGCTGGCCTGGGCTGGTGCTTTGGCTGACCATCCAGATATTGGGGCTGTGGCAGATGGAAGTTCTGCGCCGCCGCTGGAAGCGCAAGGCCAAGGCTGAGGGCGCCGGGCCCGATCTGCAATGGCAGGCACCGCTCGCCAATGCGCTGCAACAGGCACAGCTGGTCTACCTTCTCGGCGCGGTCTTTCTCGGCATTGCCTATCAGCCTTTCATCTTCATGCTGATCGGCATGCAATGCGGGCTGTGGTCCTATTTGCAGCGAATCGAGTCGCCTGCACCGCTTGGGCCCCGCTTGAAGCCAGTGATGACCGTGCCGCATGCCGTAGCGGCAAGCTAAGCAGCGTTGCGCAGCGCGCCAAAATGCGCCTAAAGCGGGCACCTGTTGCCGGTTTTAGGAGAGACACCATGCAAATTCAGGACCTCGTCGCCAAGATTGGCGAGAACATCGGAACGTCCGATTGGTTCGTGCTTGATCAAGACCGCATCAACGCTTTTGCCGATTGCACCGAGGATCACCAGTTCATCCATATCAACCCTGAAATGGCGAAGATGACCCCGTTCGGCGGCACCATTGCCCACGGCTTCCTCAGCTTATCAATGCTCGCTGCAATGAGCGATAACGGCGTGCCAAAACCTGCGGTGCAGATGGCCGTCAACTACGGCTTCGACAAAGTGCGGTTCCTCACGCCGGTGAAATCGGGCCAGAAGGTGCGCGGGCACTTCAAGCTGATCGAACTTGCGGAAAAGCGCCCCGGCCAGTGGCAGGAAAAACTGGAAGTCACCGTCGAGATTGAAGGCGGCGATAAGCCTGCCTTGATTGCCGAATGGATCGTCCAGCTTTTCGTCTAATCGTACCAAAAAGAATACTATCAGGAGAGTTTCCATGCGTGACGCAGTCATCGTTTCCGCCGCCCGTACGCCCATTGGCCGCGCCTATCGCGGCGCTTTCAACGCCACACCTGCACCAACACTCGGCGCCATGTCGATCAAGGCCGCGGTCGAGCGTGCCGGGATTGACGGCGCGGAAATCGACGACGTCGTCTGGGGCGCGGTGCTGACGCAAGGCGGACAGGCTGGCAATATCGGCCGACTTGCAGCCCTGCGCGGTGGTTTGCCGGTATCGGTTGCTGCCCAGACGATCGATCGCCAGTGCTCGTCCGGCCTGATGGCAATCGCCACCGCTTCGCATCAGGTGGTGATGGACCGCATGGATATTGTTCTGGCTGGCGGACAGGATTCGATCTCGACGATCCAGAACAAGGATATGCGCGTTGCCTTCGATCCCGAACTGCTCGCGATGCATGGATCGGTCTATATGCCGATGCTGCAAACCGCTGAAGTTGTCGCCAAGCGCTATGGCATCAGCCGCGATGCGATGGACGAATATGCCCTGCAATCGCAGCAGCGCACCGCTGCGGGGCAGGCTGCCGGCAAATTCGATGATGAAATTGTCGCTTGTTCGGCGGTGATGTCCGTCACCGACAAGGCGACCGGCGAAACCAGCACCAAAGACGTCACGCTGACCAAGGACGAAGGCAACCGCGCCGATACCACGCTCGAAGGTTTGCAGGCGCTTCAGGCCGTGATCCCCGGCGGCACCATCACTGGCGGCAATGCCAGTCAGTTGTCGGATGGTTCCGCCGCAATGGTCATCATGGAGGCTGCGACTGCCGCGAAGAAGGGCCTTGCTCCGCTTGGTCGTTTTGTCGGCATGGCGGTTGCCGGAACCGAGCCTGACGAAATGGGCATCGGGCCGGTGTTCGCCGTGCCAAAGCTGCTCAGCCGCTTTGGGCTCAACATGAGCGATATCGGGCTTTGGGAGCTGAACGAGGCCTTCGCCGTGCAGGTGCTTTATTGCCGCGATCAGCTTGGCATCCCGAACGATCTGCTCAACGTCAACGGCGGCGCGATCTCGATTGGCCATCCTTATGGCATGACCGGCGCGCGCGCATCAATGCACGCGCTGATCGAAGGCAAACGGCGCGGCGCAAAGCATGTCGTGGTAACGATGTGCGTCGGCGGCGGCATGGGCGCGGCGGGGCTGTTCGAGGTTTTGTAGTTGCGAACGTTGCTTGCGGCCCCTTCGGTGAAGCTCAGGACATGCTTCGAAAGGCTCGGGCTAAGCGGAGCTTGAATACAAAAAATCCCCCTCATGCTGAGCTTGTCGAAGCACCCGCGCGGTGCGATGGTGCGCGCATGGGCATTGTCGAAATCCTTGGCCTAGCTGCGAGCGTCAGCCTGCTCGCTGGCTGGCGGCTGTACCTGAGCATTTTCGCCACCGGGCTCGCCATGCATTTCGGCTGGGTGCCTCTGCCTGAACATCTGCATTCTCTTCAAGTGGCGGCGAGTCCGTGGGTAATCGGGGTAGCGGCAATCGCCGCGCTGGCTGAGTTCTCCGCCGACAAGGTGGTGTGGATCGATAGCCTGTGGGACACGGTTCACACCGCGATCCGCCCGATTGGCGGCGCGCTGCTGGCTTTGGCTTTGGTCGATCCTTCGGACCCGGCGACGCAGGTTATTGCGTTTATTCTTGGCGGCGGTGCATCGCTGCTATCGCACGGTGCCAAGGCGGGAACCCGCGCGGCGGTGAATACTGTGCCTGAGCCGGTGAGCAATGTTGTTGTTTCGAGCGCCGAGGACGTAGCGAGTGCCGGGCTGCTGTGGGTGGTTTATGCGCACCCGGTTGTGGCGTTTGGCGTTGCCGGGGTGCTGCTCATCGCAGCGCTGGGATTACTTTGGCAAGTTCGCAAAGTGTTCAAATGGCTGGCTGGCAGCAAAACGCCGGATGCTGATGTGCCGCCTGAATAGGGCCGTGAGCACACTTTGGAATAACCGAATTACTCCACTGCTCCCCTCGCCTGCGCGGGGGAGCAGGCTTTTAAGTTAAATGCCTGGCGCTTCAGGCAACAACCGTCAGCCGTTTGCGGCTGGCGTGTTTCTGCATCCACGTCTCGACCACAGGCGCAATCTTTCCGCGCCATTTCGAACCGTTGAAGATGCCGTAGTGCCCCACTTCCTCGGCAAGAAAATAATGCTTGCGACTCTCGGCGAGGCCCGTCGCCAGTTTCAGCGCCGCTTTGGTCTGGCCGATGCCCGAAATATCGTCGTTCTCGCCCTCAATCGCCAGAATGGCGGTGTCGGTGATCGCGCCAAGATCCACCAGCTTGCCGTTGTGGGTGAATTCACCCTTGGGCAGCGAGTGCTTCTGGAAAACGTGCTCGATGGTTTGCAGGTAATAGTCTGCGTGAAGATCGCAGGTGCTGCGGTATTCGTCGTAGAACGCCTTGGTCGAATCGGCGCTTTCGCCGTCGCCTTCGACCAGATGCTGATACATCTGGTAATGGCTCTGCAAATGCGATTGCAGGTTCATCGACATGAACCCGGCAAGCTGGAGAAACCCCGGATAGACCCTGCGCCCGCCACCCGGATAGGACAGGGGCACAGTGGCGATCACATTGTTCTTGAACCACGAATGCGCACGCTGGGTGGCGACATCGTTTACGCTGGTCGGTGCCTCACGGGTATCAACCGGACCGCCCATCATGGTCAGCGTCAACGGACGGCAGGGGTGCTTGTCGGCATTCATCAACGCAGTCGCCGCGAGCGCCGGGACCGCGGGCTGGCACTGCTGTGAGCGCTGCGGAGAGCGCAGCACGAGGCCCGGGGCGACAAGGCAGGGGCGGATGGAGAGACCATTACCTAACAAGCTGTGCGTAGTACGGCAGCAGCGGCTTGGGCATGGCGGCCGTCT
>JANNZB010000676.1:0-4746 GCA_031410395.1 Novosphingobium sp. | reverse complement strand
CGCCAAATAAGGCTTACCGATCATAGGCCTCGTCCCAAACCACGTGGTTTTCAATCGGCCCGGCAATGCCTTCCGATATCAACTTGCCGCGGATCGAGTGACCCTCGCGGTGCACAGCCTCGCGGTCGCCACTGATCAGGTAGTGCCATTCGGGCAGCGGATCGCCATCAGCCCGGCGGCGATAGGCACAGGTTGAGGGCAGCCACGGCAGGGTCGCGGCGAGTTTGGGGTTGAGGGTCACGCAATCGGGCACATATTTGTGCCGTTTGGAATAGTCCGAACACTGCCCGGTTTTAAGATCTAGCAGCTTGCAGCCGACGTTGGTTGGCCAAACGCGGCCGGTATCTTCGTCTTCAACTTTGTGGCGGCAGCACTGGCCGCAACCGTCGCACAGCGCTTCCCATTCGGTGCGATTGAGCGATTCGATCGGGCGCTCCCAGAACTTTGCCCCTAGCGAACCCACTTGGTCAACTCTTCGGAAACTGCCTCGGCGCCTTTGTCGATTGGCAGCATGGCTATCGGCTTGCCGCTGGTATCGAACAGATAAGCGATCCGGCTGTGATCCATGATGTAGCCGCCGGGCATGTCCTTGCCGCGCGCGTGATAGATGGCAAAGGTCTTCGCGGCACGGTCGATCGCGTCAGGCTTGCCGGTTAGCCCAATCATGGTGGGTGAAAAGTACGCGGCAAATTCTCCGACACGGGCAGGGGTATCGCGTTCTGGATCGATGGTGATGAACAGCGACTGCACGCTGCTTGCAAGCGCCGGATCGGCCTTGGCGAACGTACTAAAGCCCTTGGTCATTACGCCAAGATCGGTCGGGCAGGCATCGGGGCAAAAGGTGTAGCCAAAATAGACGATCCGCCACTTGCCCTTGAAATCGGACCAGGAGACCGGTTTGCCACTTTTGTCCTGCAGCGTGAAGTCTCCGCCAATCGACGCGCCTGCCAACGGTGCATTTTCCAGAGGTTCCTTGGCCGAGCAGGCGGCGAGGACAAACGTAATGGCCAGGATAATCTGGCGTGAGGGTGAAAGTCTATTGCGCATGGCGGGGCAGTTCATGCAGTGCTAAGGCCAGCCATGCAAGATGATGGCGCGCTGATTTGCGCCAACAGGAGGTGAGATAGTGCGACGGGCCGGTATTTTTAAGCGCATTGCCGTGGTGGCACTCGCCATTTCGATCGCCACTGCGGGCGCGGCGCAGAATTTGTCAGCCGGGTACAAGTTCCTCGATGCGGTCAAAAAACGCGACGGAACTGTGGTCGAGCAAATGATCAGCAATTCAGGGGCAAAGGGCACGCGCGGCGATATCATCATCAATTCGCGCGATATCACCAGTGGCGATTCAGCCCTGCACCTTGTTATAGCAGGGCACGATTACAAGTGGCTGGAATACTTACTTTATAAGGGCGCGGACGCAAATAATCGCAATTTTGTCGGCACGACGCCGCTGTGGCTGGCGATCAATTCGGGCTTTTCCGACGGCGCGATTTTGCTGATATCCAAGGGTGCACGGATTAATGATCCTGGCCCGTCGGGTGAAACACCGCTGATTTCTGCGGTACATCAGCGCAATATCGATCTGGTCAGGGTGCTGGTCAAAGCGGGCGCGGATGTCACGCGGGCAGACAATTCGGGGCGCAGTCCGATCGAATATGCCCGGCTGGCGAAATCGGGAATGATGCTCAGCGAACTTGAGGTTGCAGCCAAGGCGGCGAAGGCAAAGAAGCAGTCTTACGGACCTTCGTTTTAGGAATTCACTGTGGCGGTTGCAGACATGATGACCTCTGAGATGACCTTGGCCGAAATGCGTGGGGCCTTGGCTCCGCGGGTGGCAGAAAACGCAGCGTTTGATGGCTGGAGCAATGTTGCGGTGGACAATGCCGCTGCTTCGCTGGGGATAAACGCCGCGAGCGCCCGTTTGGCCTATCCCGGTGGCGCGATGGATATGATTGATGCCTGGATCAGCGAAATTGATGCGAGCATGGTCGCGAGCCTACCGGCGGTTGAGCTTGCCAGACTTCCGATCCGCGAACGCATTCGGCGGCTGGTGCAGTTCAGGCTTGGCGCAGTCGCCCTAACCCGCGAAGCACTTCGCCGAGCGCTGGCGGTTATGGCGATGCCGCAAAATCTGGTGCGGTCAGCGCAGCTCGGCTGGCGGAGCGCTGACGTGATGTGGCGGCTCGCGGGCGACACTGCGACAGATTACAACCAATACACCAAGCGTGCGATTCTCGGTTCGGTCTATGCGGCGACGCTGGCGGTTTATGTAAGCGATGAGAGCGAGGGATTTTCGGATTCGGCTGCGTTTCTTGATCGGCGGATTGAAGGGATCATGCGATTTGAAAAGGCCAAGGCGAGGTTGCTGAAACCTTCTGATGAACGCTTCAGTCCAGCACGTTTCCTCGGCCGATTGCGTTATCCATCGCGCTGACGGCGAGTTATTGCGAATGACTTGCAATTAGAAGGGTTATCACTAATTGCACATTGAATGACCCTTGACCTGCTTCCGATTGGCGTTTCTGCGCGCATCAGTGCGGTCAACTGGCCGCAACTGGTGCCGGAAGAAGCGCAACGTTTGCAAGCGCTGGGGCTCGATGTCGGCGCGCAAGTTTCGGTTGCTCATCGTGGCGTATTTGCCGGAAGCGATCCGATAGCCTTGACGATCGGCAGGATGACGGTGGCCCTCCGGCGGTCCCACGCTCAGGCGATGCAGGTTGAAGTTAGGCAAGCCGGAGAGGGCGGGCAATGAAGCCATTGCGCACCGCCGCGCTGGTCGGCAATCCCAACGCGGGCAAATCGGCGCTGTTCAATGCGCTTACCGGCGCTCGGCAGAAGATCGCCAACTATCCCGGCGTTACCGTCGAACGCAAGGCGGGGCGGATCATCCTGCCGTCAGGCGAACCGCTTGAACTCACAGATCTGCCCGGTTCCTACGGCCTCCACGCCACCAGTCCTGATGAAGAGGTGACCCGTCAGGTGATTCTCGGCACGCTCGATGGCGAGGCTGCGCCGGATATGCTGGTCATCGTGCTGGATGCGTCGAACCTTGAGCAGCACCTTGTTTTCGCGCTTGAGGTTATCGCGCTGGGCAAACCTACGGTGGTGGCGCTCAACATGATCGATCTGGCAGACCGCGACGGGCTGGTGGTTGATCCTGCCGCGCTCGAATCTGCGCTGGGTGTGCCGGTTGTCGCGACGGTCGCAGTACGGCGCAAGGGGCTGGACGACCTGTTGCGCGCCATCGCCAGCACCGAAAAATCAGGCCCTGACCAGTCGCTGGCGCATCTCGGCCTTTCCGAGCGCCGCCTGGCCGCGCACGCGATGGCCGATGGCGCAATCCTTTCGGAAACCACGCGGCACCGAATCCACGCGCGGATGGACAGGCTGCTGCTCCATCCGTGGCTTGGCCCGCTGGTGCTGTTCGCCATGCTGTTCGTAATGTTTCAGGCGGTTTTCGCCGGTGCCACGCCCTTTGCCGATGCGCTCGATGCCGGGGCAGGGGCGCTGGGAGCAGGCGTCCGCGCGGCGCTGCCGCCATCGCTGTTTCGTGATCTGCTTACCGATGGTGTGATCGCCGGCGTGGGATCAGTGGTGGTGTTTCTGCCGCAGATACTCATCCTGTTCCTGTTTATTCTTGCGCTCGAAGCCTCGGGCTACATGGCGCGCGCGGCCTTTCTGATGGACCGGATGATGAGCCGGGTTGGCCTATCAGGCCGCAGTTTCATTCCGCTACTATCAAGCTTCGCCTGCGCGGTGCCGGGTATTATGTCGACCCGCTCAATCGCCGATCCCAAGGACCGTCTGACAACGATCCTGATCGCGCCGCTGATGACCTGCTCGGCGCGGTTGCCGGTCTATACCGTCGTCATCGCCGCCTTTATCCCGCATCGCATGGTCGGATGGGGGGTGGGATTGCAAGGGCTGGTGCTGCTCACCCTTTATCTCGCTGGCGTGGTCGGGGCGATGGTGGTGGCACTAATCCTGCGGCGCTCGTTGACCAAGGGCGATGCCAGCGGCTTCATCATGGAACTGCCCAAATACCAGATGCCGCGACTGAAGGATTTGGCGCTCGGCCTGTGGCAACGCGCTTATATATTCCTGCGCCGCGCGGGCACGATCATCTTCACGGTTACGGTGTTTCTGTGGCTGCTGCTCAATTTCCCTCGCGCGGGGCAGGGCGAGAATCAAGTTGATGCCTCGTTCGCCGGACACATCGCCAATGGTCTTGCGGTGGTGGTCAAACCGATCGGCTTCAACCGTGATATCGCCCTGTCGCTGATCCCGGCAATGGCCGCGCGTGAGGTTGCGGTGGCATCGCTGGCGACAACCTAT
Organism: Novosphingobium sp.; assembly: GCA_031410395.1. GTDB lineage: Bacteria > Pseudomonadota > Alphaproteobacteria > Sphingomonadales > Sphingomonadaceae > Novosphingobium. Next base: position 411 of record JANNZB010000676.1, on the reverse strand, counting down.
GCGGTCAATTCCAGCGGCGGTGATGACAAGGGCGTCCGTCAGCTTGGCGCGGAGCTGAAAAAGCACTGGTCGCTGCCGACCGCATTGGCATTCCTTGCCTGGTTTGTGTTTGCTCCCCAGTGCATGTCGACCATCGCGGTCACCCGGCGTGAAACAAACGGGTGGAAATGGCCCGCCTTCATGTTGCTCTACCTGTTTGGGTTAGCCTACATCGCTGCAGGAATCACTTACTGGAGCGCCGTGGCGCTCGGGCTTTAGCGAACGAGGAAGATATGGCAGGCAGCGTCAACAAGGTAATTCTGATCGGCAACCTTGGGGCTGACCCAGAGGTCAAGTCGTTCCAGAACGGCGGCAAGGTTTGCAACATCCGCATCGCCACTTCGGAAAGCTGGAAAGACAAGAACACCGGCG
>JANNZB010000675.1:0-2277 GCA_031410395.1 Novosphingobium sp. | reverse complement strand
GTTTCAGCATCCATCAAGCCGTGCGCACGGATCAAGCGTCGAAAGCGCTGGCGGTGAAGCCGGTTCCTAATAGGTGACATCCGAGTTTGAACCACGATGGATGCTGAAACGAGTTCAGCATGACGAAGGCAGCTGGTGAGGTGTCGTGCACTCCTAACCAACCACCCCCCGCGCTCAGCATTCCAAAACCAAGTATCAAAACAGCTTGCGCGCACCCAGATACATCTGCGTCTCGCTCCGCACGCCAAGATAGGCCTTCGCCCTGCCTTTCAACCCGCGATAGATCGCGCGGTCGAGCATCCAGTTGGTCCAGCAGCGCGACCCGGCATCTTCGCGTGATCGCGGCACCAGCAGATTGGCCATGACCGTAGCCCTTGAAACGTCGTCGAGCACAGCCCCGCCCGCCATCTGCCCGCCGCGCCCGGTCGATCCGCCGCCCGGCGGGCTGACATAGCTGATGACCAGCGGCGAACCATAGGCGTGGTTGTCAATGTCTTTGAAGATCGCAAGGCCGTTACCGATGCCGTCACCAACAATGGAAACCGCATTACCGATTGCCCAGCCCGGCCGGTTGACGATTTCCTGAATGATCGCGGTGACATCATGCGCCAGTAACACATCATCGCTGCCCGCAGACAGAACCGCGGTAAAGGCCGTGGTGCGCGGCCTGATCTCCGAACGCGATGCAGTGGTAAATGCTGCTGAATTATCTGCGGCATCCCCGTAAAACCTGCCCCACGTCGTGCCGCCGCCGCCCGCCGTGAACCATGACTTGAGCGTTAGTGTCGCGCTGGTAATCAGCGCGCCGGGTGGGATGGGAACCCCCTGAAAACGAATGCCGGCCCACCGCGGGGAACCATTGTTGCCATTTCCTATGGGCTGGGTTGAATCCCATACGCTTGTTTGGAGCGTGAGGCCGTCATCCGCGCCCGCAGTGACGATCTGTGTAAGGTAAGTCATGTCGCGCTACCCCTGCGTTTCGGCATAGCCTCCGAACATATTTACGGCCGTGGTGCTTGAAGGGAACCAGATGGGTTCAAGGCACGAATCGTTGAACACACGCTGCGCCCCGCCGGTGAGGAAATTAATCGCGGTGCCGACATTAGCGAGGCTGCAAGGGACCGCAGCCAAAACACGGAAGAGCACCAGGCTCATCGTGCCGCTGGTGCGCGTGGCATTCTGGATGAAACTGGTCGGCGCGCGCACCCCGCCCGATGCAGCGGCAGGGGCAAAAATCTCGAACGTGCCAACCGGTGGCGATGCCACGCCGGTAAAAGTCGCCGTCTTGCCCGTTGCCCCGGTTTGATCGGTATAGGTCAGCGTCACACCGGGAACACCAGCGCCGCCAGTAGTCAGCCATTCGATCGCGGCCATAACATCGACGCCAATTGTCGTTCCCGTCCGGTCACGCGGCGGCAGGGTTGCCGGGGTAATAGCCTGGGCCGTCAGCAGGGTAGTGGACAAACCCGAATTCTCCCACATGCGGTCAATCAGCCACAACATGCCCGATGTGGTCGAAGTGATATCGAGCCCCATGACATAGGCATTGCCGGTGCCGGGATTGGCGCGCAGGATCTGGCTTCCCGGCCCGGTAATCGCCGCGCCGTTGATCCCGGCGGATGGCGCAGGTGCCGGGCCAGGAAGTCCATTGGTATAGCGCGGGTTCCACGCGCGGGTTCCGCCCGGGGCCGTCATGGTAATACCGGTTTTGAGGTAGGGAACGCGCGGCTGCGCGCCGCTGATCGCGCCATCGAGGGTGGTGATCGCCATGCTTTTTGCTCCGCTTTAACCGGTGACAGTGACGCGGTAGGCGTTGCTGGCAGGCGCAACCGCAAAAGTGAGCGTGACTGTGTTGGCATCAGTCGCCACCCAATCGGCAAGAACGCCGCTGTTCGATGCGGCATCGCGCACCGAAACATTGACGTCCTGCGTGCCGAGCGCATGGGTGACAGCAATTGATGTCAGCGAACCGTTGCCCAGGTTGGCGCTGAATTTCCGCGCAACCACTGAAGTGTCGATGCCGATGCCGGATCCGGTCACGCTTATGCCGGTATTGGCGACTGCGCTGATCACCGATCCGGCTACGTTGATTCCGTTGCCGCCGGTATAGGTAGTCCCGCCCGCAAGCTGGCCCCAGGTCTGTGCCGTCGTGCCGATGGTGATCGCCGCGTCCGAAATTATCATGAACACCCTGTCGGCATTCGTTGATCCTTCGGTGACGCTGAGTGAGGTGCCGGGGGCGAGTTCGCCATTGTTATCGGCATCGATGCTGCGCGT
>JANNZB010000674.1:0-7441 GCA_031410395.1 Novosphingobium sp. | reverse complement strand
CGTGCCGATCACAATCGGTGTCGCCTCAAGCCGCCGCGCGCCGGTGACACCGGAAATTTGCAACAGCTCGGGGATGTGGATGCCATCATACCAGGTATTATATTCCTCATCGCGGCCTTGCAGAGGGTCTGACTGTACGATCATCACGAACTTTGCCATTTTTGGTCCTTTCCCAAAGCTGGCACCCAGACTGGCGCGGCGGCTTGAGGCGACACCGATTGTGATCGGCACGCCGGGCGCAAAGTACATTACCTTTTATGAGATTGAAGCAGAAAATCCCGGCGCGGTAATGGCCGAAATGGGCGCGCGCGGCGCAGACGGCAGACTGTCACCTTCGGTAGCGGTCGATTCGTCCAAGGCGACAATCTGGGTCTATGCGGATAAGTGAGGTAACACTCTTCCGGTCACAAACTCAGTTCGTCATCCTGAACTTGTTTCAGGATCCATTTCGCCTGAATGCTCGGTTCACGCGCGATGGGGGTAACTGCGCCGTTGCGCCCTCCAACTTTGCTTCGGCACGCGATGCTTGATGTATCCTGAAACAAGTTCAGGATGGCGGACTGGATTAGGATGGGGTAGGATTTTACATGCGCACCCGCCTGAGCATTTGCCTCAAAAAAGCCCGCTACCCAACCCGCGAAGCCGCGCTGGCCGCCGCAAGCGAAGCCCCCTTTGCGCTCCGCCCCTATGCTTGCGACAAGTGCTGGCAGTTTCATCTGACCGGGCGGTTGAAGGGGAAGTGGGTGGGGCTCAAATCCTCGGATCAACCACCACTCTAACCGCCGCCTCAGGCCCAGACATCGCCGCAATCGCCTCCGCAACCTCATCAGGCCCGATCCGCGCGCCCAGCCACGGCGCGACATCAATCCGGCCATCGTCAATCGCGCGCATGGCGAGTTCCATGTCTTGCGGTTCCTCGCCGCCAGCGAACTGCACGTTGAGGCGTTTGTTCTGCGCGGCGAAGACGAACATCGATTCTTCCTCCATGCAATAACCGCCCATGACGATGCGCCCATCGAACGGTGCGGCTTCCACCAAAGCCTGCAGCATCCCGGCGCGGCCAACGCATTCGTAGATCAGGTTCGGAGCCTTTGCACCAAGATCAGGCAGCGGCAAATGCGGAGAAATTTCGCGCGGATCGACTGCAACGTCCGCGCCCATGCGGATCGCTTCGGCGCGGCGGGCGGGGTGGAAATCGGCGGCGACTATCGGCGCGATGCCCATCAGTCGCAGCCCGGCGATCACGCTAAGGCCAATCGCGCCGCAACCGAGCACCAGCGCGACATCGCCCTTTTCCGGCCTGCCCCGCCGCGCATGTTCAAGGCCCACCGCGAGCGGCTCGATCATCGCCGCGTGGTCATCATCAAAGTGATCGGGCAACGCAAACATCACCTCTTCATCGAGCAGCATCAGTTCACCATATCCGCCGGGACACGTATGGCTGAAACCGATTACCGCATGTTGGCCGCCCGCGCGCATGATCGGCACCGAAGTGACCTTGCTGCCGACCTTGACGGTGCGTTTGCTGCCGGGGCCGTAGTCGAGCACCTCACCGACAAACTCATGCCCCGGCACAAACGGCTTGTTGAAATCGAGCGCCGCATAAGGCCCGCCCAGCCGCTTGGACAGTTCGATCACATTCTTTCCCGCGTGGAGGAAATGCTGTTCGCTGGCGCACATCCCGCAGGAATGGGTGCGCACCAAGGCTTGGCCGAGGCCGGGGATGGGATCGGGCAGGGATCCGGTGTGGACCTCGCCGTTTTCGATGTAGGCGGCTTTCATCAGGCTTCCTCAAAGGTCTAGAAGTGAAATAGTTAGTTTGCGCAGAGGCGCTGAGGGGATTTCGTCTGGCCGCAGGCCTCTCATTTTCCTTAAGATTGCCAATGCGACACACCTCAGGTTTAAGGGCGGCTGCGCCGCAAGGGAAACTTCTCCGCGCCTCTGCGCCTCTGCGCGAACCAATATCTTCACGTTGCCGCAATCGCCGCGCGCACATCGGGCATCATCTGGCCGAGCAACTTCAGGCTTTTCCAGCCCTCCTCAGGCGCGAGGCCGCCAAGCAAGGGCTGAATCCCGAAGCTGCCCTTGTTCGGGATCGTCGCCACCTGTTCGAGCAGCATTTCGGGCGTCCAGCAGGCGAAAAGCCCGGTCTGGCGCAGCACCGCGGGATCATCCATGCCCTTGAACGGCGAGCTTGATCCATCGCCCTCCGCCGCCGCCCACTTGGCATATTCGCTGACAACATGCACCGCGTGTGGTTCGATCGCCTTCCAACCCTGATCGGGATTTTCGCACAGATGAATGGCGATTGGCATGCCCTTCGCAGGGGTCCAGTACTGGCGGGGTTTACGCCCCAGCCGCTCGCATTCGGAAAGATAGAGTGGGACTATGTCTGGGCTCATCGGCCCGAAGCCGACATCAAACCGCGCGGCGCGGCAAGCCGAGGCTTCAACCCCGCCGCCGACGAGGATGATATCCTCAGGCGCGCGCACCGGCAGAGGGCGGACATAGACCGGGCGACCATCAACCTCGAACTTTTCGCCGTGCAGTGCGCGCAAGATCAGCGCGATACCGCTGTCCATCAGCTTGCCGCGATCCTTGAGCGACTTGCCGAACAGCGCGAATTCAAACGGCACATAGCCCGCGCCGAAAATCACATTAAGGCGGCCATTTGAGATCAGATCGACGATAGCGATCTGCTCAGCCACAACCACCGGATCGTGCAGCGGCAGGATCACCGCGCCGAGATTGAATTGCACCGTCTTGGTCACCGCGGCCATCGCCGCCGCCAGCGTGAATGGCTGCGGCAGATAGCCATCGTCGCTGCCGTGGTGCTCCATCAAACCGATCCGGTCGACGCCGATTTCGTCCGCATAAGCCGCCATTTTAACCGCAGCGGCATAGAGTTCGTGCATCGGAGTCGCCCAGGCGGGCGAGCGCATGTCGAACGAAACGGAAGTCTTGATATCGCGCGGCATGGATTAGCCTTTCAGCACGGCATAGGAAGGATCGTTGCGGTCACGCCGCGCGGTATCGTGGATCATCATCGGCGCAACCTCGCGCATTTCATCCATTTCCATCACCGCCTGCCGGTGATCGAGCGCCCAGCGGCCATCGCGTTTTGACCATTTATCGATGTATCGACTGATTACGCTCATCTGCATCAGCTTGCCGCCGCGCTCGATGCGAAGTGTAGCTGTGACATAGCTTTCGCTGCCCGCCGTATCCCCATCAAGCTCGATGATAATGTTCGACATCTGGTGCGAATGTCGCTGCAACCCGGCGTGCTGCGCGCAAACATGATCGATAAATCCGCGCCCGCTGCCCTGATAATTATGGCCATAATCGGCAGTGCCATCCTCGTGCCAGATCGAACAGCCAAGTTCGTGGTCGATCCGGTCCATCGCCCGGCAATAGCGGTAAATCTGATCGGTGATCGCCTGCCGGTCTGCCAGCCGAGTGAGCAAGTCACTCATCCCTTTTTGCCCATATAGGCGGCCGACAATTCCTCCACCGCGATGATCCGCGCGCGGCGGGCATGGGGCGATTGCGGGGCAAAACCGGGCTGGTCATTGGCCGAACCCCAGTTGTAAATCGGCCCCTGCGAGAGTTGTTCCAGCCCAATGCGCGCCACATCGACCGCACTGGCCATCCCGGCAGTCGAGACCGGCTGACCGCTTTTGGCGAGGCTTAGCCGGTGCGCAGGCGTATCCGTCCGCCCGAGGATCAGGTTGAGCACATCAATCCCATCGTGTCGCAGCTCCGCCCAAAGCCCTTCGGCAAGGTTCATCACGAAACCTTTTGAGGCGCAGTAAACCCCCAGCCCGTTGAGCCCGCCATAACAGGCGCCCGATCCGACGAGGATCATCCCGCCCTTCCCCCGCGTGCGCATACCCTGCCCGAAGTGGTGGACCAGCCGCATGGTCGTCGTCACATTCACCGCCACCAGTGCTTCCCAATTGGCGATGTCGGTATCGAGGAACGGCGTGCCATTGGTATCCGCGCCGGCGTTGGCGATGAGCAGGCCAACCTCGCGGTCCCCCGCAACCTCGGCCATGCGCGCAGCGGCATCCTTTTTGGTAAGGTCAACCGTCGCAGCGATGCACTGCACACCGTGCGCCGCGCCGATTTCTGCGGCCAGCGCATCAAGGGGGCCTTCACGCCGCGCCACGAGGATCAGATTGAAGCCTTTGGTGGCCAGTAACCGGGCAAATTCCGCCCCCGTCCCCTCCGACGCCCCGGCGATCAGCGCCCAGGGTCCGTACTTTTCGGCGAACTCAGACTCCAGATTTGGCATTGTCATTCACTCCCATTATGCCGCAGCATCGCACGGTAGAAGGTCGCTTGCACAGTGGGCCGTGACGATGCACCGCCAATTCCGGTGGGGCGATGGGAGAGCAGGGCATGGCTTTGGCCAAGCATATCGGTGATCGGCTGACCTTACCGGCATTTGCCGCGCCGATGTTCCTTGTCAGCGGGGTGGAACTGGCGATAGCTGCCTGCAAGGCCGGACTGATCGGATCGCTGACCCGCAACCACTGCCGCGATGATGCCGAGATGGGCGAGCAACTTAAAATAGTGCGCGATGCGCTTAACCGGTTTGAGGGCGAAGGCGGCCGCGCCGCGCCTTTGGCGATGAATATTTCACCCAGCTAGAGCAGCGCAGAATTCCGCGCCCAGCTTGAAATTTGCCGCGCAAACAAAGTGGACATCCTCGTCACTTCAGTGGGCAACCCAACCCAGAACGCGCCGCTGGTGCGCGAAGACGAGATGCTGCATTTCCACGACGCCACCACGATCCGCTTTGCTGAAAAGGCGGAGGCGGCGGGCGTTGACGGCATCGTCTGCATTGGAGCGGGCGGCGGCGGCCATGCCGGAACGATCAGCCACCTTGCCTTCGTGCCGCAGGTGCGGGCGATGTTCGGCGGCACCATCGTTATGGCCGGCGCCATATCGACCGGCGCGGCGGTGCGCGCAGCCCAAGTGCTCGGGGCTGATCTCGCCTATCTTGGCACGCGGATGATCGCCACGCAGGAAAGCGCTGCGCCCGATGCCTACAAGGCGATGCTGGTGGCGGGCGAAATTAATGATGTGATCTACACTCGCGGGGTCAACGGCATGGCGGCATCGTGGCTCAAAGCGAGCCTACGCGAGGCCGGACTTGATCCCGAAAATCTGTTTATCCCCGAAGGCCGTTCGACCGAGCACCTGATCGCAGGGAAAACCCCGTGGCGCGACATCCGGAGCGCGGGGCAAGGCATTGCCTTGATTGACCATCTGCCGAGCGTCGCCGAACTGATCGCGCGGATGCAAAACGAATATCGCGCCGCCTGCGCGGTGCCCACTTGGGAGGATAGATCATGAGCGAACGTCTGCTACGCGAGGACCAAGATGGCGTCTGCACGCTCACGCTCAACTGGCCAGAGGCGCTCAATGCTCTCGATACCGAAACGATTCAGGCGATAAATACCCAATGCGAGGCGCTCGAAGGCCAGGCTGAAACCATCGGCTGCATGGTCCTGCGCGGCGCCGGGCGAGCGTTTTGTGCGGGCGCGGACCTTAAAGCGATGACCACCGTTGTGATTGATCCGCGTTACAAGCCCCGGCGTGATCGAACGCATCACCCGGCTGCCGCAACCGGTGATCGCGGCGGTTCATGGCGTTTGCTACACCGGCGGACTGGAACTGGCGCTCGCCTGCGATTTCATTCTGGCGGACCGAAGCGCGCGCTTTGCTGATACCCACGGCAAATGGGGGCTGTTCGGCGCATAGGGGATGAGCCAGCGGCTGCCGCGCCGTATTGGGCCTGCTGCTGCCAAACGCATGATGCTGTCTTCGCTGCCGATCGATGCCGCCGAGGCGCACCGGCTGGGTCTGGCCGATATGCTGGCGGAGAAAGGCGGGTTTGATGAAATGGTGCATGCGTTCGCGACCGCGCTCGCCGCCAATTCGCGGCACACCAATCTGCACGTCAAGCGGGCGATGCGCGAGACGGAAGGTCTGGGCATAGTTGCGGCGATTGTCTGGGAGGCGGAACACTATCCGGGCGCGGGTCCCGATCATCGGCAACGCATTGCCGCGTTCTCCAAACGATAGACGCTTGGCGCAAGCCCTTGGCTGCGGTAATGCTCGCGGTGAGAGGTGATGTCGTCATGCGATCTCCAACCCTGCAACCCGTCCGCATTGGTCTATGCTTGCAGCTGTTTCTGTTGGGCGCGGCGGCTTCCGCGCAAACAATCAGCGATCTCGAAGCGCTGTCGCGCGCGGCCGAACAGCCCTCCAGCGGCTTGGCTCTTGCCCGTAAACAGGCGGCGGAAGGGCATCTGATCGATGCGCTGTCCACGCTCGAACGGGTGATCCTCAACGCCCCGCAAAGCGATGATGCGCGGCTCTATCATGCCAGTCTGCTGTGCCAGCTTGATGACCGGCAAGGGGCGACAGTCGAATTTGAAGCGCTGCGCGGACACACAATCGACGCCAACGCGTGGAGCGCGGCCACCGCGCCATGCAACGCGAAAAGGGGCGCGAAATGATCGTGGCCAAACCCGGTTTTCCTCGCACTGCGGCGATCCTGCTGACGGGTGCTGCGCTAGTCCTCGTCAACGCTGTGCAGGCGAAGGACGCGCAGGCTAAGGATGTCGGAATAGCCTCGGCGGTCACCAATGATGTTCGGCTTAAAAACCCCGGCGAGCCCCAGCCCCACGCCGCCAAGGTGCGTGAGGCGATTGCCTTGGCCGAGCAGGTTTCAACCGCAGCCGCCAGCCGTCTGCAGATCCTGCTGCTCGACAAATCGACCTTCAGCGTTGGCGCCAACGCTCACCTGACGATTGACCGATTTGTCTATGATCCTGATCAGAAAAGCAATTTCACCGCAACCGTTGCCAAGGGCGCGTTTCGCTTCATGTCTGGGAGCAAGGGGCACGGAGCATCGTCATCGATCAAGACGCCAGTCGCCTCAATCGGCGTTCGCGGGACAATCGTTGATGGGATCGTTGGCGCAGACGCGATCACCCTGGCCACCCGCGAAAGAGGCGTTGGCCGCATCGCCAACGTCGATCCAGAAACCGCAACACTGGTCGTGCTGCGCGGCCCCGGGGCGGGAACATTGGGCAATGTAACCCCCGGCGCGATCTCGGTTGAAGCGGGCGGCAAGACGGTGCAGACCGATCGCCCATCGATGGCAGTGTTCGTCCCGTATGCCGGCGCGCAACCGATCGGCCCGTTCGCGCTGTCGACCTCAGGGCTGCGGCAAATCGAAGATATGATCCTGCCCGCAGCCGATCCGATACTGATCAGCGGCGAGCTGCCTACCTATCAGCGACCACAGAACCGGCGTCTGCCCGGCGGCATCGTTCCAACCGTCCCGATTGGCGATCTTGGCGCGGGTGATCAGCCCGCCAGAAACCCGACATTTCCCGGCCCTTCCATTTTCAACAATCTG
>JANNZB010000673.1:0-5648 GCA_031410395.1 Novosphingobium sp. | reverse complement strand
GTGGGCGCCCGCACGATGTTGCGCACCGCATCGGCTATCTGCCCGAGGAGCGCGGACTCTATCCGGCGATGAAGGCCTATGAGGCGATCGCCTATATTGGTGCGCTGCGCGGTCTTCCACTTGCCGAGGGCAAACGGCGCGGCCGCTTGATGCTTGAAGAGCACGGGCTGGGTTACGCGATTGACCGCCAGATCCGCCAGCTTTCAAAGGGCATGGCGCAGCAGGTGCAATTGCTCGCAACACTGGTGCACGAACCGCGGCTGGTGGTGTTCGATGAGCCGTTCTCGGGTCTCGATGCGCTCAACCAGGGCAAGCTCGAAAAGATGATGCGCGGGCTCGCCGAGCGAGGGACAACGGTGATCTTTTCGACCCACGTGATCGCCCATGCTGAGCGGCTGTGCGATTCGGTGGCGATTATTGCTGGCGGCAAGGTGCCTTTTGCCGGTCCGGTTGACGTTGCGCGCGACCGGATTCGTGCGCAGGTGCGGCTGGAAACACGGGTGGGTGACGGGCTGTGGCGCGCTGCTCTGCCCGCCGATGCCCGATGCGAGCGCAAGGCCAACGGCAGCTCATTCTGGTATTTTCCTTTGCCTGAGAGCGGCATCGAACCGCTGCTTCGCGCGCTTATCGAAGGCGAGGCAGGCATTCTGTCCCTCTCGATCGAGCGCGCTGGGCTGCACGATGCCTTTGTCGCTATCGCCGGTGAAGCCGCCGCACGTGCGCTGGAAGAATCTCCTGAGGAGCAAGGCCGATGAGCACATCCCACAGCAGCGGCCGCCTCACCACTTTGCAGGCGGCGATGGTCGTCGCCCGGCGTGATTTCAGCGCGATCCTGTTCAGCCGCTCGTTTTTCTTCTTTCTTTTGGGTCCGCTGTTCCCGGTGATCGTCGGCATGGCTGCGGGCAGCGTCGGCCATAAGGTTGAGGCCAATACCGCGCGTTCGACGCTGGGCGTAGCGATGAGCGCGGCGGATACCAAGGCGATGATCGCTGCGGATACTATGCTCGCACCCAAAGTTGGCGGCACCTCGCCCGAGATGGTGGCGGTGCACCCGCTGCAACCTAGCCGCAAAAATGATCCTGCCAGCCTGCTCAAAGAGCAGCGCGGCAATGTCGCGGCCATCGTTTCGGGCACCGTTAATCACCCGGTACTGACCGGGACCCAGGATCAGATTAGCGCTTGGCAGGAGCCTGTATCGCTGATCGCTGCACAGGCGGCTGGCAAAGGCCCGCAGACTTTCCCCGATGTCGCGCTGGCACCGATTGCCACCAGCAATGCGGCTGACCGGCAGGGCCGGATGCGCACCGCGCAATCGGCGCAGATGCTGCTGTTCCTTTTGACTATGCTGCTCGCCGGAATGGTCCTGTCCAATCTGGTTGAGGAAAAGGCCAACAAGATCATCGAAGTACTGGCCGCCGCAATTCCGATGGATGCGGTTTTCTATGGCAAGCTTTTTGCCATGCTGGGCATATCGTTTGTCGGGATAAGCGTGTGGGGCACAGTCTATGGCGGCTTCGCCCTCGCCAGCGGGCATACCCTGGGCGAATTTGCTGCGCCCGCCATCGGCTGGCCTCCATTCATCACGCTTGGCATTGCCTATTTCGCCATGGCCTATCTGTTGCTGGGGTCCGTGTTCCTGACCATCGGTTCGATGGCGACCACCGTGCGCGAGGTGCAAACGCTATCGATGCCGGTATCGATGTCACAACTGATGGTGTTCTTCTTCGCCACTTTTGCCACCGCGATGCCGGGCTCAACTATGTCGTTCATAGCCGAAGCGATTCCGTTCAGCTCGCCCTTCGCCATGCTCAGCCGCGCCGCGCAAGACAGCTCTATGATGCCGCACCTGCTGGCGCTCGTCTGGCAGGCGGCATGGGTAGCATTATTCGTCAAACTGGGTGCAGGACTGTTCCGCCGCCGGGTGATGAAATCGGGCCCGCAAGGCCGCAAGGTGGAAAAGGCGCGGTTGCAGACGGCGTGAATGTAACCTCTGGTCTCTCTCGCGCGAATACCTATATATCGCCCCAGGGCTGGGCTAATGAAGGTATCGACAATGTCTGAACACACAGGCCTGCCACTGATAACCAATCGCCGCAAACTGCTCGCGTGGCTGGGTGCTGGTGTGGCAATCCCGGCGCTTGCCGCGTGCGGAGGCGGCGAGGCCGAAGCTAAGGCCTATCCGGTAAAATTCTCTGAGGCTCAGTGGCGCAAGCGATTGACGCCAGACCAGTTCCATATCCTGCGCGAGAAGGGAACCGAATATCCGGGTACCTCACCGCTGCTTAAGGAACACCGCAACGGGACCTTCACCTGCATAGCCGATGGCAATCCCCTGTTTTCATCAAGCACCAAGTTTGAAAGCGGCACCGGCTGGCCGAGCTTCTGGAAGCCGCTGGCTGGGGCCGTGCTGACATCTAGTGATTTCGGCCGCACCGAAGTCCATTGCTCGCGCTGCGGCGGACATCTCGGCCACGTCTTCGATGATGGACCAAAGCCCACCGGCCTGCGCTATTGCATGAACGGCGTTGCGCTGGCTTTCAAGCCAACCTGAGGCACCTGCCAGCGCGGCAGCGGCTTGCAACGCTGGATCATTCGCCGCATAGCCATCGCAACCACTTGGGGCGGGGCCATCGTACAGATGTATAATCATTTTCCGATGGCTGCCGGCTTTGCGGCGAACTTGGCCTGAAACCGATGAGGGCCGCGCCAACCTCAGTTGCTCCTCCAGCATCGCAGTTGCATCCCGAAGCACCTTCGCAAGATTTCTACTTGTGGCTCGATGCGCTGCGGGCGCTGGCGGCACTCGTCGTGCTGTTCAGCCACGCCCGTGATTTGGTGTTTCAGGATTTTGACGGTCGCTGGTCGCTCATCCCATTTTACCTGGCAACCTCGCTCGGACGCACCGGGGTGATCCTGTTTTTCGTCCTCTCAGGTTTCTGGATTTCCAAATCGGTCGATGCCCGTATTGTCCAGCCCAACTTTTGGCGCGACTATCTGACTGCCCGGCTGGCGCGTCTGTGGACGGTGCTTATTCCGGCGCTGATGCTCGGCGGCGCGCTTGATTATCTGGGGCTCTTCGTCCTGCACCTGCCGGCTTATCAGAACCTGATGGGCGCCCACAGCCTTAGCGGAAGCATTGCCGAACGGCTGAACGCGCCGGTGTTTGTCGGGAATCTTTTGTTCACGCAGACCATACTCAGTCCGGTTTGGGGATCAAACGGGCCTCTGTGGAGTCTGGCTTATGAGTTCTGGTACTACATCTGGTATCCGGTGATCATGATCGTCATCAGCCGCAAGCGATCAATTCCGTGGGTTCTGTTGGGCCTCAGCCTAGTGATCGCCGCACTAAACGTCAGTGTCCTGTTCGGATTCGGCGTCTGGCTGCTGGGCATGGCGGTGCAGCGGTTTCCGTTCGAACCAAACATTACTCCGCGCGCAAAGTACTTGTGGTTACTCGGCCTGACGCTGCTGTTGCTGGGCACCATCGCTGCCAATGGTGCCGCCAAGGCGGTGATACCCGACATTGTTGTTGGCACCGTTTTCGCGATTCAACTCGCCGCGTTGCGCGCAGCCCGCCTGCCCTTTCCCCGCATATTTGCCGCAGTTGCCAGTTTTGGCCGCAGCGCGAGCTTCAGCCTTTATGCGACACATTTCCCGCTGGTGCTGCTTTTGGCGGGACTGGCTGATGGAAATGCGCGGTTTGCCTTTGGGGCAAAAGGTCTGGCGGTGTTCACTGCAGTTATTGTCGCTTGCGTGGTTGTGGCCTATGCGTTCGCAATGATTTTCGAGAAACGAACAGATGTTGTGCGCACGCAGATGCTGAAATTCATCGAAGGCGTGAAGCCCGGTCTTGTCCGGACGAGAGGGGCTGATTAGGTGTACGAAACTGCGCTTTTTGTTCAGTTATTGGTATTTATCGTCGTTTCATCGTATCTGGTGACGAGGCGATGCTTCTCGATTTATCACCCTGCCGTACTATACGCAGGATTTCATTTCATCGTGTTTGTGCTCAGGCCAATATTGGCTAGTTATTTCAACTACAATGTTGGAATATACAGCATCTATCGCTTTTTCCCTACTGCCGACATCAAGGTTACTACGATTCTGGCCTCAATGCTTGGCTTCGCGGTTTTTACATTGGTATCCACGCAGATCGGCGCGTCGCCGGTTCGGTTTGCGGCACCAGAAACGCATGAAACCGGGCGCAGACAATATCGTGATTCTTTCCTTGTTATAGCGGCCATTCTGGGCCCAATCGCAATTTACTCGCTGCAGCACACCTATCGACAGGCGATCGGTGATGTCGAATTCACGATGATCATGAGTCGCGCTTCGGGGCACTATCTCAACACCACCGGAAACGGATATGCGGTTGATGCGCAAATGTTGGCAGTGCCGCTGTGTGCACTTTGTGCATGGATGTTCCGTTACCGGCTTCTTGCGTTTCTGCCGATCATTGCCTTCGTACTGCTGCGCGCCGGCACCGGGAACAGAGGGCCATTTGTCGCCAGTCTGGTGACCCTTGGCCTGCTTTATGCCTACGAAAAGCGTATCAGGTTACCGAATTGGAAGGTGCTCAGCCTTCTACTGGTCGCGGCAATGCTTTTCCGCACGGTAGGCGATGACCGCGGCGCTTCGGTTCGGGGGGTTCTTCAAAACAGCCCTGCGGCCTCGTGGGCCAACAGTGAAGTACGGGACAATCGTTTCCTCGAGTCCATGGACTATCAGAATGAAGCATTTTTGCAGTACATCGTCTGGGTAGTTCCGGAAAAATCACAAACTTACGATTATTTTCTGGATAATCTGGAGGTGTTGGTAGCCCCCATCCCGCGCGTTCTGTGGCCGGGCAAGCCTGACGCTGAGCCTTTCCCGCAGGTGCGACTCTTTGATTTTGGCTTTCCCATCGGGATGACCAAATCGCTGCCCGGCGAAGGCTGGTTCGCTCTTGGCTGGATCGGAGTGATCCTGTGGTGCGGGCTTGCCGGCTACATTCTGGGACGTCTGTACGAGAAATTTGCTGTCGGACGCTCGAACATATTTTTCACCCTGGGCTATCTGTGCTTTTTCCCGTCGCTGATTATCAGTTTCCGCGATGGGCAGTTGATCTCGGTGTTGCGGCAGTCGGTCTGGTATGTGTTGCCGGTCATATTGTGGTGGGCCTATGCGCGGCAAAGGGCAGGCAAGAACGTGCAGCGAAGGTCAGACCGCGGTCCGCATACGCCCACATCCGTCCAGCCGGACACCGGTTTTCTGGCAAAACTGCCGCCTGCGGTGCGGCGCCGGCGGCTCGCGCTGGCGAACAAACCCGAATCGCCGTCTGCTTGATGCCTGATCCACGAACGCGCTAGATTCGGCCTGGTCGTCGCTCCCGGACAAATGCATATTGCTGCCACGGACCGGATCGCCTCTGCGGAACATGGCGACCTAGCCAGGAGGAGCCACTGGCAGGCGTGATGGCCGAAGGTGCTTTGGTGCGTGACGCAGTCGGGAGCGATCCAGTCTCAATGTCAAATTCCCTGTTATCAGGGAATTTACAGGGAAAATCACATTTTTCACCGGGCCGGTCGAGCACAAGCCGTGCCCGATATCCGCAGTTTTCTGCGACCTAGAGGATCTGCGATCCTCAAAACACCCTGGAAATAACAGGG
>JANNZB010000672.1:0-2293 GCA_031410395.1 Novosphingobium sp. | reverse complement strand
AAAGTCGGTCGCGCTCCGGCCCCATGTGATAGAGGACGCCGCTGTTGCGCCGCTGGATCGCGCGCGGTGCCCAGCGGCGCGGCCCCCAGGCATAGTCGACGCGCAGGTGATAATTCTCGAATTCGCCGACCGTCGCGATGTGGCCCGGCGGCGCGTCGTCGCGGGCAAAGGCGGGCGAGAGAAAACGCAATTCGCCGTTCGCGATGACGACGGCCTTGTTCAGATCCTTGTCGCCCACGCCTTCCTGATAGAAGGTCCAGCCATCGAGCGACTTGCCATCAAAGAGCGGCTTCCAGTCTGTGCGGGGCGCTTCCCGGGCAAGGACATGCCACGGCAACGTCGCGCCCGCCGTCAGCGCCGCAGCACCCTTCAGGAGGCCGCGCCGGTTCATGCCAATTCTCCCGCCGCTGTTGTCTTACGCGCGGGCCAGATGCAGACCGCAAAGAGTGCTGCCGCCATTGCCATCCACCGGCCGTTGGCAGGGAGCACGTGCAGTTCGCCGTAGCGGATGTGGATCGTACCCGCCACGATCTGGCTGACGAAGACATAGACCGCGCCCCATTTCGCCGCGACCCGCCAGCGCGGCACGATCCCGGCCAGCAGCGCCAGCGCGCACAGCATTTCGGTCGCGCCGACGAATCGCCCCAGCGATTCGGGCAGGTGCACTGTAAAGGCGCTATGTTTGGCCAGCACGGACATCGGAGAAAATGCCTTGTGCCAGCCGACAAAGGCAAAAAAGGCCGCAAGCGGCAGCGCCAGTGCGGTGCATAACAAGGTTCTGACCACGGTCGCCGTCCCTCTCCAGCCATATTAGAACAAATGTAATAATTCAGATCATGTCAAGTGCCGGATTTCCGCTTGACAGCATCGGCGGTTTATACGAATATGTATTCCAATTAGGGTTCCGGCCCCAGGGAACGCTCGCATCGCGCGGCTTTTCCCGTTCCAGACAACCGTTGAACTAACAGCGATGGAGAGGTGAATCGTGACCAGTCAGATCAAGCGGGGCGTCAGCCTCTATAGCTTTCAAAATGACACCTTTCAGGGCAAAATGACCCTGGAGGATTGCATTCGGACCTGCGCCGAAATGGGCGCGTACGGGATCGAAATTATCGGCGAGCAAACTTTCTGGGGTCACCCCGAATATGCTGTGGCCGAAGCGGACATCGACAATTGGCATGCGCTGATTGCCAAGTACGACTGCGTCGCGGTGAGCCACGATTATATGCTCGACTACAAACGCTACAAGGGTCGCGAAATGCCGCTCGACGAGCAGATCGTCAGCGTCCGCAAGGACATCGACCTGGGTGTCCGCCTCGGCATGAAATACATCCGCTCGCTGGTCTCGATCGCGCCCGAGGTGCTGGTCGGTGCCGCGCCCTATGCCGAGGAAAAGGGCATCATGCTGCTGACCGAAGTGCACGCCCCGCTGCATTTCGACCATCCGTGGATCGTGCGGCTCGCCGAAGCCTTTCAGAAGAGCGGTTCGCCTGCGTTGGGCTTCCTGCCCGACATGGGCATGTTCCTCGACAAATTTCCGCCCGTCTGGAAGGAAAAGTTCATGCGCATGGGCGTGCCCGCGCACATCGCGGACTATATCGTCAAGGCCTATGAGGACCGTGTGCTCAGCGAATATGTCATCCTCAATGTCCAGCAGATGGGCGGTGTCGGTCCCGCCATCGCCATGGCCGAAACGCTGCGCCACAACGCCGCGTTCGAGCCGAAGCGGATGCTCGACTACATGCCGATGATCCGCAACATTCACGGCAAGTTCTACGAGATGACTGCCGACTATGTCGAACCCAGCATCCGCTATGACGAGATCGTCGCGGTACTCAAACAGGGCGGCTACGACGGGTACATCTGCTCCGAATACGAGGGCAACCGTTGGGTCGAGGACGCGATGGAACCGGAGTCGGTCGAGCAGGTCCGTCGTCAGCAGGTCATGCTTGCCAATCTGATCGGTGAGCCGCTGCCCACCGCGCTTGCCGCTTAAAGGAGTCGTTCGACATGATGGACAACAAGATGATCGTCGAGGACAGCCTCGAAAGCAACGACAACGGCTTCGCGTTCTACGGCCGCCTGCCCTATTATCGCGGCCTTGGCCTGTCGATGGTCGAGGACATCGCGGTGACCGCTGACGGTGAACTCGTCGCACGGGAGGATGTGCGTTTTCATGTGCGCGGCAAGACCTACACGCTCGACCAGATGGAAAGCGTCTATGACGACCGCTGGAACTTCGGCGAAAAGGCCAAGATCATTGCGATGAAGCCCGGCGGCTTGGCACCCGGCA
>JANNZB010000671.1:0-2602 GCA_031410395.1 Novosphingobium sp. | reverse complement strand
GAAATTCTGGCTCTGCCGATAGCCCGCCTCAATAGCTACGTTGAACTAATCGCGGCACGGCGACGGCGCAAGCCAACTTAATCATGGCGGCATCAGTTTTTGAATTGAGCTTATTACTAACCCTGCGCGATATGGCATCGGCAGGGTTAGGCCGCTTTGAGGATAGGTTGCGGGCCTTGGGGCCGGACTCGCGGCACGCGCTGGAAGACTTCCGGGCATTACAGGCGGGAATGCAGCGCGGCCTCGCCATCGGCGGCGCGGGCGTGGCGACGCTGGCCTTGCTCAAAAAAGGCGTGGACGCGGCGGCGGATTATGAAACGGCGGTCACGGATATGCGCGTAGCGTTTACCGAGACGGGCCGTGACGGGGCCGCCGAAATGAACAAGCTCACCACGCTGGCCGAAAGGCTCGGCGCGGCTCTGCCTGGCACGACGACCCTTTACACGGAGCTTTTTACGGCCCTCAAGCAGGGCGGCCTGGACACGAACACAATTTTGGACGGAGCCGGCGAAGCGGTGGCAAATCTCGCCGTCACCATGAAGCGAGTCCCCAAGGAACTGGCCGACCCCTTCGCCGCCTTCGGCCAGCAATTTGGTTTGAAAGGGCAGGATTTTGTTAAGCTCGCCGATTTGATGTCCCGCGCCCGCGCTGCCACCGGCATCATGCCGGAAGAAATCATCATGGCCTCGAAATACGCGCAACTGCGCGGCGGCCAAAGTCTGGGTTTTAAGGGGCTTGAAGGCGCGCAGACGATAACGCAGTTGCTCACCCTGCTGCGGCGGCAAGGTATGAGCGGCGAAAGCGCCGGCACCAACCTCAGCGCGCTGTTCCGCAATCTGACGCTTGACCGCAGCAAAGACCAAATCGGCCTCGTCAAAGACCTGGCGACACGCGGCATCAAGCTGGAATTTTTCGACGTGAAAGGCAGCTTCAAGGGCGTCGAAAACATGATGGCGCAGATGGAGAAATTGCGCGGATTGTCGCAGGCCGACCAGATTTCCACGATGCGCGTGCTGTTTGAGCAGGAAGGCGCGGGCGTTGCCAACATTTTTATGAATGCGGGGCAAGCCGGTCTGAAGGCCAGCAACGACGAACTGGCGCGCAAAATCGGTCTGCAAAAGGAAATCAATGAGCAGACGCAGACCTACAACGCGAAAATGGAAGCGTTAAAGGGCACGCTGGATAACATTAAGGCGATCACCTTTACGCCGATGCTGGATACGCTCAAGCCGATGCTGGACATGGCGAACAAGGCAGCGTCGGCACTGCAAGATTTCTCCAAAGCGCATCCGGGCGTTACGGGCCTGATAACCGAATTCTGGGGTTTGATTGGTGTTGGGATGGTGCTGACCGGCACTCTCAAAACCGTCTCGGCGGCGGCGCGGATAGTCAACCTGTTGAGCCTGGCCGCCGATGCCGGAGCTGCTGCGGGCGGCGTCGGGCGGCTGGGCCTGGCTCTGGGCAAATTGCCCGGCTCGGTGCAGGTGACACTGCTGCTGGCAACGGTGGGTTTCACCCTGAGCCAGATAACCGAATTTATTCACACCGTTGATGAGTTTAATAAAGCCAACGACAGCCGCGATAAAATTACGCAATCTTCCGTTGCCGCGTATGGCAAGGCACGTCAATCAATTCTGGCGGGCGGCGACGCAGTGCCGCTGAATATGGCCCGCGGGCAGGCTGAGACCGTGCGCGACCGGTTGAACCGCGAAGGGCAATTAAACGAATCGTTGGAAGGCACAGGCGTGGCGGCAGTGCTGCGAAAAACCTTCAATATCGGGCCTAAGAGCCAAGCCGTTGACGGGCCGATGGATTTTCTCGGCAAATACTCCGGTCTGCTGTTTGGCGCGACGCCTATCCCCTTGATTCAGCGGAGTTTCCGCGATGTTTACGGGGCCGCGACGGGACGCGATACGCAAACTTATGCTTTTGCCGGGACGAGCGAAACATCCCGCGCGGATTACGTCCGTAAGTCGGCTCCGCAATTACAATTTCCTGAAGTGATGGCGGCGTACCGCCAGCAAGTTTACGCCCAGCCAAACGTCGCGCCCGACGCTAAGGCATGGGTTGACAGTACCTTGCAGAAAGCCTTTCCTGAATCATTTGCGGCCAGCGCCCAGCAATTCGCGGCCTCCCTGCAAGCGATGACGCAGCAGCAGCAAGCCGCCCAACAGGTTCAATTGCAGCAGGCCCAAGCCAGCGCACAACAGCAAGCACTGATGGCGCAGTCGTTGGCTGGTATTCAGCAAGGTATGGAGGCTTTGCCTCCGCCATTGGCGCAAACACAACAAAATCTGCTTAGTCTGGCACCGCCGATGACGCAGACGCAACAGAATTTCTCTGCCCTGGCTCCTCCGGTAGAGCAAACCAAAAACGCCTTCAGCGGACTGGCTCCGGCAGCCACTAACGCGGTAGCCGGACTGGACGCCTTCAACGCAAAGCTCGGCTCGTGGACGCCTCCGGCAGCAGCTCCCGGCGCGGCCCCTGCCGTACCCGGTGCGGCGCAATTCTTCACCCCGACGCCAGGCGGCAGCGGGATACCGGTTATTCAACCACCTCCAAAAGCCAGTGGCGGGCGCGTGTTGGCTGATGGTCTGGCTTA
>JANNZB010000670.1:0-5916 GCA_031410395.1 Novosphingobium sp. | reverse complement strand
GCAGCGGCAAGATCATGCGGCGGATTCTGCGCAAGATTGCCGAGGGGGATACCAGCAACCTTGGCGATATTTCGACGCTGGCTGATCCGGGGGTTGTCGATGCGCTGTTGGGTGGGGGGCGGGGGTAAATGCCACGGATTTGCTAGTGCTTGCCTTTAAATGATGATGCTGATGCAGTTAGGTTGAAGGTAGCCATCGCCTAACCTATGATTGCTTCAGCTTTCGGGCATGAGGGGCAAAAAATGTTGGAATTTTCAATCTTTGCCAATGTCATTATGGCCATTGGAATCTTGGTCATATTGCAAAAAGCAAACACCAAAATCGTCGAAGAAAAGCTGGCCACATTTTCTGGATGCTTGAATGCAATGACTTTTTGTCTTGTTCGAGAAGACAGCGAAGATCGATTTCGAACCGCGGCGTTCGGTTAGCGTCGCTCTGTGGGCGTAACGAGCAAATGGATGAGGATGTGAGGTTTTATCTTCTGCGCGCCTCGTTCATGAGGCTGTTCCGTCGACCTTGCTTGGCAGATGTTGGCGAGCATTTGCGCTACCTCGCTTTGCAGACTGCTGGCGATGACGACGAGGCCGGAAATCAGATCATGGAATACATTTCTCAACCTGAGACTGATTCAAATGGGACCGTAATTGAGTTGCGCGACAAATTTGGCGAGGAAGCTTTAGTTGCGGCGCAGTTCGTGTCGGAAAGGAAGGTTTTAGCATATTACCGCAGTCAGCTTTTTGCCAACTCTCCCAAACTCTTTGGTTAGTTGGCGCTGCTGAATTGGCGCAAGGCTCACAATTCACACACCAACCCCGTCATCCTGAACTCGTTTCAGGATCCATTCCTCCCCACAGACCGGAGCCCTGTTTCGCGGGAAATGCCTCGCGGTTTGCGCCCATCCCGCACAAATTGCGCTTGTGGCTTGATGGGTCCTGAAACGAGTTCAGGATGACGGTGATGGAGATGTTGGGGGCCAACCACGCCACCTGCATAGCTATTCCGCCTTCCCCAAGCGGGAGGGCGGGAGTAGCGTGCGCCCCATGATTGCCCAAACCATCCAGCTCGCGCTTGCCCCGGTTTTTGTTCTGGTGGCGATTGGCAATATTCTGAACTTGCTTTCTACCCGAATGGGCCGGGTGGTGGATCGTTCGCGGCATTTGCAGGGGCAGCACGGCGACACGTCAGGCCCGGAGCATGACATGGTGGTGACCGAAATTCGTGCGCTTGACCGGCGCATTCACCTGATCAGCCGCGCCATCCGCTTGCTGGTGATCGGCTGCATTTCCATTGGCATGACCGTGGCGGTGCTGTTTCTTGAGGAATTCGTGCAGGTCTCGCTTCAACGCGTGGCGGGGGTGTTTTTCCTTGCGGCCATCGGCCTGCTGATGTGGGCGCTGACACTGTTTCTGCGCGAAACGCAGATTTCCGCCGCAATGCTGCGGATACCGAGGGATTTACTTGAGCTTGAGCGGGATATTTGATCGTCATCCCCGGCTTGACCGGGGACCGCTGGCCGCATTAATGCGAGCTCGGGTTTTAGCGGCCAGCGGTTCCCGCGTTCGCGGGGATGACGTTACTTTTCCTCATCCAGCGCATCGCCATACTTGTAGTCCAGATAGCGCGTCTTGATCGCCAGATCGTCAATCGCGCCGCTGGCCAGTTGCCGCGTGACCGAATCGATCTCGCCGCTGATAAGGCCGAGCGAATCCATGAACTGTTTGTTGGGGTTCGATCCGCTGCGCTCCTCATGGCGCAGGTGATCGGGGATCTTGCGGTAGCCTGCGACGACGCCTGTCAGATGCTCACCCACCAGTTGGCGCACCTCTTTCATCGCCGGATGGTTCGGGTCGACATCCTTGAGCTGAATCCCCAGCGCATCAAGCTGCACGCCGATGTGGTTGACCAGCTTGACCGCCGGTGGTGGCAGTGCGCGGCGCTGGCCTTCGAGCCACATTTCGGTGCGCCCGACCAGCGATTTGACATCGCCGGTGTTAATCGTCGCGAGGCTGGGCACTTCGAGCCGAGGATAGCGGCTGAACAGCCCCAGCGCGATTACGCTCGCCAGCACCGCGAGGATAATTCCCGTCCAGCCAATGCCGCCGATCACCAACCCGATCACGCTCGCCGCGAACCAAAGTCCGCCAATTGCCAGTAGCACCCGTCCGACCTTCTTGAGCGCGTGACCGCGTTTGAGCGCCTGCGATTGCGTGCCGATTGAGCCAAAACGCCGCCCGCCGCCGCGCTGTAACGCCAGCGACTGGGTGGCCGATGCCATGATACGGTCAGCTTGCTGGGTGGTGTCTGCCATGTTCCGCCCGCTCAGCTTTCCAGCGACAGCAGGCTGGGCGCATCGTGGCCCAAGGCCGATTGGGCCGCGCCTTCAGCCCGGGCGATATAGCCCTTTGATTTCTCGACCTCTGCGCCCAGCGTCGTCACCGTCTGCTTCATGCTTTCAAGCGCCTTAATCTTGAAGGTGTCGATATTGTCCATCGTGTCATAAATGTTCTGGAACGCGCGCTGCAGCACTTCGATCGGGATGGTGGAACTCGCCGCCTGTTCGTGGATCGTCGCGGTCTGGCTTTTGAGCAGCGCGCCGGTCGAATCGATGATCCCGGCGGTAGTCTGATTTAGCGCAGTGATCTGTTGCAGCACCAGCCGCTGGTTGGTCATCGCCTGCGCCACGGTAACCGCAGTGCGCAGAGCGCCAACTGTAGTGGTGCTGGCTCGGTCAACGCCCTTGACCAGCTCGACGTTGTTTTTCTTGACCAGATCGAGCGCGAGATAGCCCTGCACGGTCACCGCCATCTGGGTGAGCAGATCCTGCGTGCGCTGGCGGGTATAAAACAGCGCGGTTTCGCGGATCGCTTTGGCCTTGGCCGGTTCACTGTGATCAAGATCGGCGGCGGTTTCTTCCAGCCGCTGATCGAGCGTTTTGGCGATCAGGATCATCTGTTCCAGATTGCCCATCGCTTCCCACAGCTTGGTGCGTTCAACGTCAATCGCGGCGTTGTCCATCAGCAGCTCGTCCTTGCCCGAGCCAAGGTGATCGAGGATCGACTGGATATGGCCCTGCGCCGATTGGTACGACTGGAAATAGCGCTTCATCGGATTGCCAAAAGGGATGATGCCGAAAATCTTGCGGCTTTTGGAAAGCTGGCCCTTCTTTCCCGGATCAAGGCTTTCCACGGTCTTGCGCAGCTCGGCCAGATTGGCGCCGACGCCCGAATCCTTGTCCATCGCGCGCACCGGGCGATCAAGGAACCGGTTTGACATTCCCGCGGCGGTGGCAATTTCCTTGCGCCCCATCGCGGTAAGCTGATCAACGCGCTTGCCGAATTCAGGACTCGCGGCATCCTGCGCCACCAGATCGGCGATGAACGCATCGACCTTTGCCGCGAGCTTGGCCTTGTTTTCCTCAGCCACCGGAACCAGCCCGGCGGCCTGCGCGGTGGTGACCACCGGAACCGGATCGGGCGCGGTGAGGGTGATTGCAGGCTCTGCAGTAATCGTGGCGGTTGGCGTGGTGGCCATGTTCGTGGTCTTCCCGAAAAGTATTCAGCCGCCAAGATGGGGGCAATGCTGCACTAGTCAAGCTGTATTATAGAGGTAAGACACAGCGGGGGCAAGCGATGTCTGAGTGTCAGTTGGCTTAGCCAAACCATCGCCCCAGCCTTCCTCTGCGCTTTTCCGGCGGCGATTGTCCGGCGATCTGGAACAGATAGTTGCCCAGTACCGCCGCCTGCTGAGGGGTTATCAGGATATGAAATGTTTCCATTTCGCGTTTGGCGAGATGCCCGGATGCCAGCCTGGTTTGCAGCCGCAGGTCAAAATTACCCCCGCAATCGGCATGTTCCCAGCCGATGAGGATGCCGAAGGTATCCAGGTCCAGGTTGGACGTGGGGGTTTCAGTTCGCATGATCCTCTCCCGCCCTGCGGGTTTACGCGCCTTAGCCGTCGGCGCAAGCTTTCCGCCCCGGCGTTTTGACTGCAACGAAAATTCTCCTAACCCTGACACAAACAGCAATTGAGCGAGACATGGCATGACCAGCGAGGCAAGAGGCGCAGATAGCGAATGGCGGCGGGGTTGGGCGCTGGTGTTGGCGGCGTCGGTTGGGTTCTCGTTCTTCTCGGTCATGCTGTCGGGCGCGGGGCTGTTCATGGGGCCGCTGGGCAAAGAGTTCCACTGGAGCAAGACGCTGCTTTCGGGCGGGATTACTCTGGCGACATGGATAACCGCGCTGCTTTCCCCATTCTTCGGCGCGCTGGTTGACCGGGTCGGTTCGCGGCGGGTGGCATTGCCGGGCATCGTCGCCACCATCGCCGCAACATCGGCCTTCGGCTGGGTCAACGGATCGCCGGTGCAGTGGCTGGTGCTGTGGTGCATCTTTGGCGTCGCTTCCAGCGCAATCAAATCAACCGTATGGACCGCCGCCGTGCTCGGCGTGTTTCAGACCGCCAAGGGGCTGGCGCTCGGGCTGACGCTGGCGGGGACGGCGGTGGCGCAGTTCGTCATACCCAACCTGGGCAATTACCTGATCGAGACCCATGGCTGGCGCTGGGCCTATGTGGGGCTTTCGGTCGGCTGGGGCGGGATGACTTTGCTGATCTGCTGGCTGTTCTTTCACGATAGCCACAGCAGGGCCGCCGCCGCCCCGTTGGGGAGCGCTGATTCACCTCAGGAAAAAACTATACTCAGCGGTCTCTCCATTCCTCAGGCATGGCGCGATTGGGCGCTGTGGCGGGTGGCCATATCGAACTTCGTTGTCATGGCGCTGACGATGGGGCTGGGGGTCCACATGATCGAGATCCTCAAGGAAGCGGGGATGGCGACCGGCAAAGCGGCGTTGCTCACCAGCATTGGCGGGCTTGCCGGAATCGTCGGCAAGCTGGTTACCGGCGTGCTGCTTGACAGGTTTCGGCCAAACTGGATCGGCGGGGTAACGCTGGGGGCCGCCTCGCTATCGTTCCTGCTGCTGATCAACGGCATCAGCACGCCCGTGGCGATCTTCATTGCGCTGCTGGTCAATGGCTATGCGGCAGGCACCAAGACCCAGATCACCGCCTACCTGACCTCGTCCTATGGCGGAATGAAGAACTTTGGCGCGATCTATGGGGTGATGGCCGCGCTGATGGCGGGCGCATCGGGGCTGGGTCCGCTGCTGGCGGGAGTCACCTATGACATGGTCGGCAACTACACGCCGTTCCTCATTGCCGGAACCATTGGCTGCGCGCTGGGCGGTCTGCTGATGGTGAGCCTGCCAAGCTATCCCAAGTGGGAAACTGCGCAGAAAGACCGGTTCGCATGAGCCACCTGAATGGTGAAATTAAAGTCATGCAGCGCGACGTCGTCCCCACATTTGCTGAACTTGTGCGTGTCTCGGCGCGCATTGGCTGCCTTAGTTTTGGTGGACCGGCCGGGCAGATTGCCCTGATGCACCGCGAAATTGTCGAGCAGCGCGGCTGGATTGTTGAGGATCAATACCTTCAGGCGCTTAACCTGTGCCACCTGCTGCCGGGCCCCGAAGCACAGCAACTGGCGACCTGGATCGGCTGGAAACTGCACGGGATCAAGGGCGGGCTGGCGGCGGGCATTCTGTTTGTTTTGCCCGGTGCGGCGGTGATGTTGCTGCTGTCGATTATCTATTCCGCTGCGGGACAACTTGGCTGGTTCGCCGCGCTGTTTCTGGGGATCAAGGCGGCAGTGCTGGGAATTGTGCTTCAGGCGCTGCTGCGCGTGGCTGCGCGTGCGCTCGATACGCGCTTCAAACAAGTCCTTGCGGTGCTCGCCTTCCTTGCGCTGTCGCTGCTTTCGCTGCCATTCCCGCTGGTCGTGCTCGGCGCCGGACTGGCTGGCGCGGTTGTAGCGGCATGGCGGGCAGACTGGTTGGCGCTTAAACCAGCCGCGCCGCCTGCCGC
>JANNZB010000669.1:0-2959 GCA_031410395.1 Novosphingobium sp. | reverse complement strand
CGCACCGGCATCGGCTGCGACTTACATTCTCAATCTCTCCGGGAGCGTTGCGAGCGGGACCCCGCAGAATTTCACGAGCGGGGGCTATACCTATGACGTCGTCACGATTGCACTGACCGGATTCACGCCCTTATCGCTCGCGGCGGGCGACACGATTGAGGCATTGATTACGCTCGATGCACCGCTGACGGTCCCGAGTGCCGGCTACTACAACGCTATAGATCTGGCACTCATCTCGACAACGGGAACAACCCCCGTCGATACCGACGCAACCGGCACGAGCGAATTCTTTCTCGGTGGATCGTCGTTCCTGACGGGTAACTCGAACACGACCTCGAACGGTGCCGTGTTCAATTCATACCTGCAGTTCCCGGGTACCAGCTTTTCGTTCGACAGCGTCCAGAGCAATTTCATCATCAACAGCCTCGGCGGACCGCTGGTCGATGTCGATGTGGCCTATTTTCGAACCTTCGCGGTCAATCCGGCGGTTCAGGCAGTTCCTGAACTCGCCACCTGGGCCATGATGATCGGCGGCTTCGGCGCCATCGGCGGGACGATGCGGTATCGGCGACGCAAGATGGCTGTCAGCTTCGCCTGATCGCATTTGTAACGAATGACGCACGGGCGGACCCTGGTTCAGGGTCCGCCCGTTGTCGTTCGAACGATGCCGCAACCTTCCGCGCAAACGGGCGTTTTTGTCTCCGGAACCCCAAAACCGGAGACGAGCCATGACCGACAACGCTGAAATTAAATCGAAATTCTGGAAAGCCCTGAAGTCCGACCGGACGATGATGCTGGGCCTTGCCGAAGGCGATGATGGCCACGCGCGCCCGATGACCGCACAGGTCGAAGGCGATCCGGAAGACGGCGAAACCGCCGGTCCTATCTGGTTCTTCACCTCGACCGACAACGCGCTTTACGGCCAGATCGGCACGCACAGCCGCGCGATGGCGCATTTCGTGTCGAAAGGTCACGATGTCTGGGCCACCGTCCACGGCGACCTTTCGACAACGCAGGACCGCGCGATCATCGACCGGCTGTGGAACCCCTATGTCGCGGCTTGGTACGAGGGCAAGGACGACCCCAAGATCGCGCTGATCCGCCTCGACGCGGAACAGGCGCAGATCTGGATCGACGCGTCGAGCGTCGTTGCGGGCATCAAGATGCTGATCGGCATCGACCCGAAGAAGGACTACAAGGACAAGGTCGCCGAAGTGGCGCTGTAAGTCGCGATGAAGGGGGACACCGAGTACGGTGTCCCCGGGCGGTCCTGAAACGCTGCCGGGGACACCCTATTGGGTGTCCCCGTTTCTGTTCGGCGAGTTTGGTTTGTTTGGGGGTTAAGTAAATGTTCAACGTAACGACCGTAACGAAGATCCAGCACGACCAAATGATGTTGCTGAATTATCGAACCGGCGCCCATCACTTTGCCTTCCTTGCAAGCTTCTCACGATAGCGCCGATCACTCTCAGCATGCCGCGCCTCCCAATAGTCCTGGAGTGGCGATTTCGACCGCCAGTATTGCGAGTTTCGCCCAATATCGGCGCCCTTCGTCTCGGCGAATGTTGGCATCTGCAGTGGCGTAAAGCTCATCCCGCGATATTTGCGGCTGCGGATTTCATCGACGATTGCGCTGTCAAAAATGGGGCCATAACCCTGCCGGACGCGAAATGCGTGTGCCGTGTCCACAAGCTCTATTTTGAACCTTACGTCGATAAGTCGGACATACTGCAACAAGGACGAGTCAAGTCCTGACGGACCACCATCGATTACCGACCTTTCATCATCAATGCAGTCGAGAACGCGATACACATCGATCCGCCAGTAGGGCCCAAGTTCCATGGGACCATCGGCACCATGGGTTACAAGCGCCTCATCAAATTCAAAAGCAGGACCATCAATCTCTTCGAACAACAGTCGCGCGCGGTCGGAAACGACCCATCCACCTGCACCAGCACCATAAAAAAAGTCGACATCTGCTTTAAACCGCTTTGGCACGGTCCAATGGGGCACGCTCCGCATGGGCCAAAGTCCGATCCCCGGATGACCAGCAACACCAACAGAATGACGGCCGTATTGTTCGGGATAGGGCGGCAAAGCTTCCTTAGCGTTCGCAAGCTCGACGAACGCTCTTACGTAAGCGTCGGTCGTAAACGTATAGAAACGCTGCTCGGTCTCGGGCGTAAACCCTCCATCTCGCCAGTCCGCGTCACGGAATGCCATCACTCCTCCCGCCCCGCTTCAGCCATCCGCCGCTGGATCGGCAACAGAAGGAAGCTGATGATCCGCCGCGTGCCCGTCTTGATGTCCGCAGTTGTCGCCATGCGCGGTGCCACCCTCCCGCACAGATAAGCTGTGTTTTGTTGCGCTATGGTGTCGTCATGACCCATTTTCTGACACGAAGTCGATGGCGATCCGAATTACGGCGACAGTTTACTCAACTCTCCATCAAGCCCTGTCCTACACGCCCCGACGCTGCCATTCTCGCAAATGGCCGATTCGCCCGCGCTCTTTGACCTCGTCCGCTTCAACGCTTCGTCGTTCCAAAGCCTCGCTTCGACGGCGTTTTTCCGCCACGTACCGTGACTTTCGTGACCTTCGACGAGGGCATAAATGGGAAACCCAATAGGGCGTCCCCGCAGCGTTCTGCAGCGTTCCGGTATCCCCGGCAGCTTTCAATTATGCGCGGCAATCCATTCCTCGACGACCGGCGCGATCTTGGTGCGCCATTTGCTGCCGTTGAAGATGCCGTAATGCCCGGCGCCCGGGGCCAGATGATATTTCTTCTGTGTCTCGGGCAGGCCGGTCGAGATTTTAAGGGCCGCCTTGGTCTGGCCGATTCCCGAAATATCGTCGCGCTCGCCTTCGATGGCGAGGATCGCAATGTCGGTGATTGCGGCGGGATCGACGCGTTTGCCGCGGTGCAACATCTCGCCCTTGGGCAGCGAGTGGTTCTGGA
>JANNZB010000668.1:0-2255 GCA_031410395.1 Novosphingobium sp. | reverse complement strand
CGCCTACCATCCGCGGCAAGACTGTGCGCGAACTGCTGCTTTGCCAGCCGATTCCAGCGCCTCCGCCAAATGTGAATTTCAGCATCGTGCAAGACGATTCAAACCCGCTCCTCAGGACCGCACGGCAGCGCCTGATCGCGCACCAGGAGAGCCCGGCCTGTGCGGGCTGCCATGCCTTGACTGACCCGATCGGGCTTTCGCTGGAAAACTACGACGGTGTCGGCGCCTACCGCTCGCACGAACACAACGCTGAAATCGATGCCTCCGGCACTTTCAACGGCAAGCCCTATACTGGCCTCGTCGGACTGTCTCAGCGGCTTCGCGAAAGTCCGGATGTTCCGGCCTGCGTTGTCCAGCGCATGTTTGAATATGGTGCCGGCCGCGCCGTCAGCGCCAGCGACAATGCATGGCTCGAAGCAGCCCTGACCCGGTTCGAACTGGACGGGTTCAAGCTGCCCGCCCTGATGCGCCGGATCGCGATCGGCAACGCCCTGCGCTCCATCGGACCTGCCCCGCCCGACGAAGGCTCCCGCCACGCCGGAATCAATCCTGTCTACAGGAGAGCAAAATGAGCCGTTGGACCCGACGCAACCTTTTACGTGGGATGGCGCGCGGCTCTGCCGTTGCGGTCAGCCTGCCGCTGCTCGATCTGTTTCTCGACGGCAACGGCGAAGCGCTGGCCAATGGCGCGCCGATCCCGACGCGCTTCGGCACCTGGTTTTGGGGCTGCGGCGTTAACACCGCGCGCTGGTTCCCGAGCAAGCTGGGCAAGGACTACGATCTCAAACCCGAACTCACCCCCATCGCGCCATGGCGCGACAAGGTCAGCGTCTTTTCCAACTTCAACTGCATCCTCGATGGCAAACCCAACCTGGTTCACTGGTCGGGGGTGATGGCGACATTGACAGGCTCTGCGCCACTCAGAGGCGGGGTTTCCGGAGGCTCTTCAGAAGCGCCTACACTCGATTGCCTCATCGCCGACCACATCGGAACGGGTACACGGTTCCGCTCGCTCGAGCTTGCCTGCACCGGGCAATCAGGGGTCAGCTACTCGATGCGGGCCGGCTCCACCGTCAATCCCAGCGAAGTCGACCCGCTACAGCTCTACAGACGTCTTTTCGGACCTGAGTTCGCCGATCCGAACAAGGCGGACTTTACGCCCGATCCTTCCGTCATGGTGCGTGAAAGCGTTCTGAGTTCGGTCAAGGATGACCGGGATGAACTGATACGCTCACTTGGGACAGCCGACCGGCAGCGGGTTGACCAGTATTTCACATCGGTCCGCCAGGTGGAGGAGCAACTGGGCCAGATGCTGGAAAAACCGGCTCCCGCAGAGGCCTGCGCAATTCCGAAAGCTCCCGGGCAGGTGCCGCTAGGGCCAACATGGGATGTTGCAACCCGTACACACGATCTGCTCGCCCAGCTCCTAGTCATGGCGCTCGCTTGCAATCAGACCCGGGTATTCAGCATGGCACTGTCCAACGCTGGCTCAAACCTGCGCAAGCCAGGCGAACCGGTTTCCTTCCATGAGCTGACACATGAAGAACCGGTAGACGAAAAGCTGGGTTACCAGCCCAAGGCGACCTTCTTCATCGAACGCAGCATGGAAACCTTCGCCACGATGCTGAAGCACCTTGACGGCATGCGCGAGGGCGCGGGTACGCTGCTCGACCATTCGCTGATCCTTGCGACATCGGAAAGCAATTTTGCCAAGATCCACTCTGTCGACAACCTGCCCATCCTGGTCGCCGGTTCTGCCGGCGGGCGCTGGAAGCAAGGCCAGCACATCAGCGGCAACGGCGACCCAAGTTCACGCGTGGGGCTGACCATCCAGCAAGTCCTGGGGATGCCCGTCAACGAATGGGGCGGCGGCGCGATGCAGACATCCAAGCCTATTTCGGAGGTGACCGCGTGATGCGAGCATTGATCCTGTCAATCCTGTGCCTCGCCGCATCTCCAGCCCTTGCACAAACCGCAACACAGCCTGCTATCCCATCAGACAACATCGTCGGCCCCGCTTTCTATGTCACCGATCCGGCGCGTTCCATCATGTTCTATTCTGAAGGGCTGGGCATGAAGGTGCGGATGCGCTTCGGCACGCCTGAACGGCCCGATGTGGTTGTCGGCTTCGGCATGAATCCAACCGACGCCGGCATCATGCTGATCACCGACAAGACCGATCCGATCCGCCCGATCGGGCATGCGCACGGCTTTGACCGGCTCGCGGTCAGGTTGCCGGATCTCGAAGCCGTTGC
>JANNZB010000667.1:0-2524 GCA_031410395.1 Novosphingobium sp. | reverse complement strand
CTTTTCCGGCGGCTGGCGGATGCGCGTGGCGCTTGCCGCGTTGCTGTTTTCGGCACCCGATCTGCTGCTGCTCGATGAGCCTTCGAACCACCTCGATCTGGAAGCGGTGCTGTGGCTCGAAGACTTCCTGCAAAGCTATCCCGCGACGATCCTGCTGGTCAGCCACGAGCGCGATTTCCTCAACAATGTTGTCGATCATATCCTGCATCTGGCGGGCGGCAAGTTGACGCTGTACCCCGGTGGCTATGATGCGTTTGAGCGCCAGCGCGCCGAACGGCAGGCGCAAATCGCCTCGGCCCGCGCCAAGCAGCAGGCCCAGCGCGAACACTTGCAGGATTACGTCGCGCGCAATTCCGCCCGTGCCTCGACCGCCAAACAAGCGCAGTCGCGCGCCAAAGCGCTGGCCAAGATGCAGCCGATTGCCGAGCTGATCGACGATCCATCGCTGAGCTTTGATTTCCCCAGCCCCGAAGAGCTTCGCCCGCCGCTGATCACGCTCGATATGGCCTCGGTCGGTTATAGTGACGAACCAGTGCTCAGCCGCCTCAACCTGCGGATCGATCCCGATGAGCGGATGGCGCTGCTCGGGCGCAACGGCAACGGCAAGACCACGCTGGCGCGGTTGCTCGCCGCGCAGCTTGCGCCAATGGATGGGGCGATGAACGCCAGCGGCAAGATGCGCGTCGGCTATTTCACCCAGTATCAGGTGGAGGAGCTTGATCGCTCCGAAACCCCATTGCAGCACATGACCCAGCTGATGAAGGGTTCCACACCCGGCGCGGTGCGCGGCCAGCTTGGCCGGTTTGGTTTTTCCGGGCAAAAAGCCACGACCGAAGTTGGCAAGCTATCGGGCGGCGAACGCGCCCGTCTGGCACTGGCGCTGATCACCCGCGATGCCCCGCATATGCTGATCCTCGACGAGCCGACCAACCACCTTGATGTCGATGCGCGTGAGGCACTGATTCAGGCGCTCAATGAATACACGGGCGCGGTGATGATCGTCAGCCATGATCGCCACATGCTCGAAATGACAGCAGATCGCCTGGTGCTGGTTGATGCTGGCACGGCGAAGGATTTTGACGGCTCGATCGAGGATTACATCGCGTTCGTGCTGGCCAAAGACTCTTCGGGCGAGCGCAAAGGCGGTAATGGTGCGCCCGGCGGCGGTGCTGCAGGGGTCAACAAAAAGGAGCAGCGACGCGCCGCAGCCGAAGCGCGCGAGAAGGGCAAGGCGTTACGGGTCAATGCAAGCCACGCCGAATCCGCGCTTAAAAAGCTGAATGCAGAGCTCAGCGCAGTCGATCAGGCGATGTTTGCTCCAGGCTCAGCGCAGCCCTCGTTGGCCAAACTGAAAATGTCCGATCTGATGGTCAAGCGCGCGAGCATTCAAGAGCAGATCGGAAGCGCCGAAGGCGCATGGCTTGCTGCCTGCGAGGCGATTGAAGCCATTGAGGCCGAACAGAAAGTCGCAGCCAGCTAGAGTTTTTCGGAGTAGACGATGCAAATCGGAAAATTCTATCCCGTCATTTTAATGCTAAGCACGCATCAGCGATTTTCGCGGCAGGTTCAACGTTACAATTAATCCATTTTTCTTCCAGTCAAAGTCGATCTCTCCGCCCAGCTGATTGGTGGCGCTGAGTTCGATCAGCCGGTAGCCAAAGCTTTTCTTGGCAGGCGGCGTTACCGCAGGTCCGCCATGTTCGGCCCAGATGATCTGCATCGATTCGTCGTTCGTGCCCGCGCCGCACGTGAGCGTCACGTGTCCGCTATTGCCGCCCAGCGCGCCGTATTTCACCGAATTCGTCGCCAATTCGTGAAACACCAAGGCTAACGGGGTGGCAGAACTGTCATCGATGTCAAAGTGGTCGCCGCTGATCTTCAGCCGTTCGCCGCCTTCACCGCGATAGGGCGACAGCACCTGTTCGAGCAGATTTTCCAGCGTGTTGGTGCTGCGGAACCGGCCGGTCGCCGCGCTTTGCGGCAAAACCAGCTCGTGCGCACGCGACAGCGAAAGGATGCGGCCCAGCAAGGTGTTCGAAACAGTTTCAAATTGCGGGTTGGTGCGCCGCGTCATCGAAATAAGGCCGCTGATCACAGCAAAGATATTCTTGATCCGGTGGCTCAGTTCCTCCGACAGAAGCCCGAGCTTTTCTGCATTGCGCGCATCGTTTTGAACATCGGTACAGGTGCCAATCCACCGGGTAATCGCGCCCGATTGATCGCGCAGCGGCAGACCCTTGGCGATCATCCAGCGATATTTTCCGTCACCTCGCCTCAGCCGGTAACGCGTTTCATAGTCTTTGCCGCTTGCTACCGCTCCGTGCCATGCTTCTGCAGCAACGGGCGCATCGTCTGGATGAACAAAACTCATCCAGCCCGCTCCTAGGCTCGCCTCTTCAGGCTGCCCGGTATAATCGCACCACTGGCGGCTGAAATAGTCGCTCATGCCATCGGGCGGGGTGGACCACACCATATGCGGAAGCGCGTCTGCAAGAACATTAAACCGCTGCTGAAGATCGTCTAT
>JANNZB010000666.1:0-3503 GCA_031410395.1 Novosphingobium sp. | reverse complement strand
GGCTGTCTGAACTCACCGGGTTTGCCGATGGCCCGCCGGTGGAGATGCGGCACGTGATGGATCATACCGTCGGCATGCATTCTGCAGTGGCGGTGATGGCGGCACTGATGAAGCGGCGTGCGACGGGTGAGGGTTCGTTTGTTGATGTGGCGGCACGCGAAGTAGCCTCCTCGCTGGCTGGTGAGGCGCTGTTGCTGGCGGCGGCGGGCGGTGCTCCGCAGCGGATGGGCAATGCGGCTGAAGGGCTCATCCCGCACGGCGTCTATCCGGCGCGGGGGGAGGACAAGTGGATTGCGATTTCATGCAGGACAGAAGCCGAGCGGGAGGCGTTGCGCGAGGTGATTGGTTCGGGAGAACTATCGGACGAAGCGATTTCGGTTTGGACCAGTAAGCGCGAGGCCAACGCTGCTGCCTTGCAGCTCCAATCCGCCGGTGTTGCCGCGCACGTCAGCTGGACCACACCCGAAATAGCCGCCGACCCGCACCTGCGCGCGCGCGGTGGGATTGTTGACGTTACCGAACCTGATGGCGCGATCCGCGCTGCCGTTGGAGTGCCGATGCGCTTGTCGAAGGGTGATGGAATAGGCATTGATCGCGGCACGCCCCGCTTGGGCGAGCACGAGGACTATGTTTATGGTGAACTGCTCGGACTGGGGCGCGATGAGCGGGCGGCGCTCGAAGAGGCTGAGGTGATTTATTGATGGCCGTCATCCCCGGCTCGACGGGGGACCGCTGGCTTCATCAATCTGACCTCGCATCGACGAGGCCAACGGTCCCCGCTTTCGCGGGGATGACGAGGAAGGGGAGAGTTATGACTGCTAAACCGAGCCTCGGATTCATCGGCGCCATCGGCTTCGTCGGATTGGGCGTGATGGGCGCCGGGATGTGCGCCAATCTTTTGCGCAGGGCAGGTGCGCCGGTGCATGTGTTCGACATGAACCCCGAAGCGCTCGCCGCGATGGTGACGCTGGGAGCAACGCCCTGCTCATCGGTGGCTGAGGTGTCGCGGGCGGCTGAGACGGTCTTTCTCTCGCTCCCCGGCGGCGCTCAAGTCCGTGCGGTCTGCGCGGAAATCGCCGCCCATGCCCGCGCCGGTTCGGTAATTATTGACCTCTCCACCACCGCCGTCGCCGATGCGCGTGAAGTCGCTACCATACTGGCGGACCAAAACATCGCCTTCGCCGATGCCCCCGTCGCGCGAACGCGGTCTGCGGCGATTGATGGCACGCTGTTGATCATGGTCGGAGCTAGCGCGGAACTGTTCGCGAGGGTGAAGCCGCTGCTGGAGCATATGGGCAGCGATGTGACGCACTGCGGCGAGGTCGGCTGCGGCCAGGTGGTCAAGCTGATCAACAACACCCTGCTGTTTGAACAGGTCGCCGCGATTGCCGAAATGATGGTGGTGGCGGAGCGTGCCGGGGTCTCCGCCCAAACCTTGATCGCGGCGGTGGGGCTCGGATCGGGGGGCAGCTTTGCCTTGGCTAACCACGGCAAGAACGCGATGGCCCCGCGCGCCTTTCCTGAAGCGGCCTTTCCCAGTTCCTATGCGCTCAAAGACCTCGGCTATTCAATCGACCTCGCGCAGCAGATGGGCGTGGACCCGCGCATGGCTGAGCGCGCTGCCGAGTATTATCAGGCGGCAGTGGATGCAGGAATCGGCGCGAAATACTTTCCGGCGATCATTGAACTCGTGGACGCAAAGTCATGATAAAACGCAAACTCGACGGCCGCGTGGTCACCGATGGGCTCAAGTTTCCCGAAGGCCCGATTGCCATGAGCAACGGCTCGGTACTGGTGGTCGAAATCGAAGCTGGGAGGCTCACCCGGGTTGCCCCCGATGGCAGCAAAAGCGTTGCGGCAATGCTCGGCGGCGGGCCGAATGGTGCTGCAATTGGCCCCGACGGCAAGGTCTATGTCTGCCAGAACGGCGGGTTCAACTGGATCCACCATGATGATGGATTCGCCCGCCCGCATGGCCGCGCGGATGGTTATGAAAAGGGTGGAATCCAGCGGGTCGATCTGGTCACCGGCGAGGTCGAATGGCTTTACACCCACTGTAATGGCAACCCGATCATGGGGCCGAATGACATTGTGTTCGATAAGGCCGGCAACTTCTGGTTCACCGATCATGGCAAAAGCTATGACCGGTTGATGGATCGCGGCGCGGTGTTTTTTGCCCACGCCGATGGATCGTTCATCACCGAGGCTGCCTTTCCGTTGATCACCCCCAACGGCATCGGCCTGTCCCCCGATGAGGCCACGCTTTATGCCACTGAGACCGAGACCGGCCGGCTATGGTCCTGGCCGATCAATGCTCCGGGAACAGTCGAAAAAATTGCCTGGCCATCACCGGCCGGCGGGAAATTCCTCGCAGGGCCGCAAGGCTATCAGCGTTTCGATTCTGTCGCAGTTGAGGCGTGCGGGAACATCTGCGTCGCCAGCCTGGTTTACGGTGGGATCAGCGTTTTCTCGCCAACGGGTGAACTGCTCGAATTCTGGGAAGCGCCCGAGCCATACTGCACCAACATCGCCTTTGGCGGCCCCGACATGCGCACCGCTTTCATCACGCTGTCAGGGTATGGGCAGCTACTCGAAGTTGAATGGCCTCGGCCTGGTCTGAGATTGCTCCACCAGCGATAGATTTTAGTTGTTTCGCGCGGAGGCGCAGAGGCGCGGAGTGGTTTTTCTTCGGCGAAGCCCCTTGGTCAATTTGACTCACGGTAGACAGGCAAAGCAGCCTGCGGCGCGCGCAACCTCTGTGCGCCTCTGCGCCACTGAGCGAACCCTTCCTGTTTTGGCACTTCATTATTGCAGATCGTCCGGACAATCAGACGGGCGGTTGCTGGTCGCGGAAATCTGGCCTAGCTTGCTCGGCAAGCAACAAGGGCATGAGCCATGGAGAGCATCTGGGACGCGCAGTCCGGCGCAGACAATCGCCGGTCCAACTGGTCACTGTCGGAATTCCTCAATCTGCTCGATCTGCGCGGGCAGACGTGGTGCATTGTCGAACTGCGCGGATCGGCAGGATTTAACCTTCCGGGCGATGACGGGGTAACGTTCTACGGCGTTCTCAAGGGCGCGGTCCGGCTTGCCGGGGTGAGCGGCGAGACGATGGAAATTGGCGCCGGGCAGGTGCGGATGATCCTTTCGGGCGAACCGCATGCCGTGCGCAGCGAGCCCGACAGCCCCACCTGGGTGCTCGATTTCCTCCGCCACGATCAGTCGGTCGATAACCCCCCGGCATTCTCCCTGGGCCAAGGCGAGCTGCGCGCACGGGTGCTGTGCGGGCGGCTCAAGGTCAACTGGCCGGGCGGGCTGCGGCGCACCGCGATGCCCAGTTCGGTGCTTATCACCGAGAACGTGCTCGAGCGGGAGCTCAACATCATCCGGGTGGAAACGCTGCAAAAGTTCTCGGTTGGCGCAGGTTCCGCCGCGCTGCTCACCCGGCTGGCGGCGCTGTGGCTGGCGATCACTCTGCGCAACCATCCGCAGTGCCCGCTGCT
>JANNZB010000665.1:0-12991 GCA_031410395.1 Novosphingobium sp. | reverse complement strand
GCACGTGATGCAACAACATCCGGCGATCAAGGACGTGCTTGTTCTGGGCATGCACGATGATTACAAGGGCGAGGTGCCGCGCGCCTATGTCACACTAAATGAAGGCGCGGAAGAAACGGGCGCAGCATTGCGGGTTTGGCTGAATGACCGTGTCGGCAAGCACGAACGTGTGGATGCGGTGGTCGTGCGCGAGAGCCTGCCAAAGACGATGATCGGCAAGCTCGATCGGAAGGCCTTGCGCGAAGAGGAGCTCGCCGCGCGCAAATAAATCAGATCGCCGCAGTGCCTCCAGCGAGTGCCAGCCTGGCTTCGCGCTCGGGCTCGCGGTGGGCGAATTTGCCGTCAACTTGCGCGCCCTGCTCGATGGTCAGCGCGTCATAGAACACATCGCCCTCGATGCGCGCGGATTTGAGGATCACCAGTTCGGCGGCAGAAATCGAACCCTTGACCTTGCCAGCAAGCCGTGCGGTTTCAGCCGTCACCGCGCCAATGATTTCGCTCGATTCACCCTGGACCAGGCTTGAGCAGGAAATGTCGCCCTCAACCTTGCCATCCACGTGGAGTTCGGCCTTGGCGGCAAGATCGCCCTTGATCACCACATCGGTGCCGAGCACGGAGAATGTTGAACCCTTCATCGCGTTACTGACGGAAGGCCGCGTCGCGGCTTCGGGCTTCTTCGAGAACATGGGGGGCAGACTCCAGAAACGGGCGCGGATTGACCGGCGCGTCGTTGATGCGAACTTCGAAATGCAGGTGGGGCCCGGTTGAACGCCCGGTGCTGCCGATCACGCCGATCTGTTCGCCCGCCAGAACCGGCTTGCCAATCGTCGTGCGGAAGCCTGACATGTGGGCATAGCGGGTGACGAGGCCGTTACCGTGATCAACCTCAACGCAGTTTCCGTAACCCGAACGCTGACCGACAAAGCTGACCGTGCCTTTTGCCGCGGCAAAAATCGGAGCGCCCAGCGGCCCTTTGAAATCGAGCCCCGGGTGAAACGCACCTGCGCCAGTGAAGGGATCAGAGCGATAGCCAAAGCCCGACGAGATGTAGTCAAGGCTGGCGGGCAGCACGTTGGGAATGCCAATCATACCGCGCTGCAGCGCTGCCATCCGCGCAAGACTCGCACCGAGACGCTGAAAGCGCGGATCAATTGAACCGTCGGCGGAGGTTGCCATGCCCAGCAAGGGGCCACCCATTGCGCTCTTGTCGCTTGCCATGGCGATCATTGCGTCCGGATTGAGGCCAAGCTTGCGGATCGCAGCTTCAGCGGCGGCGGCGCGGCGATCAGCCAGTCGGGTCAGGCCCTCAACAAAAGAAAGCTGACGCGCTTCGAGGCGGGCAAGCGGCGCGGCTTCGGGGATTGACAGGCTAACCTTGTCGATCGTTTTCGATGCTTCGCCGGTTGAGTTTGAAACGGTTTCGCCCTGTTTGACGTCTTGCGGCAGCGTGCCGACCATCTTTTCGATGAAATCCTGCCGCCGCTGCAGATCGTCAGCCACGCCCTTGAGGTTGCCGCGATAAGTAGTCACGCGGTTCTCGGCACTGGTGACTTTGGCTTCACGGGCGAGCAGAGAAATCCGGTCACGGGTGGAAACGTAGGAGGTTACCGCCATTACCGCCATCGTCACGACCCATGCCAGCAGCAAAGCAGCCACCAACGTCGCAGCAATCGCCTGCAACTTTGTCGAAACCTTGATGAACCGAACCTGCCCCTTTGATCGCATGAAAAACTCACGATCAGGAAACCATGTCCGCAGACGCTGCTCGAGCGTCCCGCTGGCAATTTTCTGCAACACCCGACCCCAGATATTCTTATGTTTCTGTCCGAGAGCGCCGCTAACAGGTGCGATGTGCGATGGCGAATCGCTTTTACGAGACTCAAGCCGAGTCGCACGAGTCGTGCGATGAACGGAAATTAACTTTGGCACCCGGTCACAAAGTCGTGCGTTGCCACATGAATCGGAATGGCAGGCTGACAATCGCGTGCGCTGGTGATAGGCGGCTTGGCCATGTCCGGAACTGCAAATCCTGCCGCGCAAGACCATTCACCCGAAGCGGTGATTGAACGCCTGGCGCATGGCGGTCGCGGCGCGCAGCGGGCGCTTGGTTTGATGAGCGATGCAGCCAAGGCTGCGGCCCTGCGCGGCGCGGCTGCGGCTTTGCGCGCGGATCAGGCCACGATCCTCGCCGCGAACGCCCGCGATGTTGCGGCGGGTGAGGCGAACGGCTTGTCAGGCGCTATGCTCGACCGGTTGCGGCTCGATCCTGAGCGGCTGGCGGCAATGGCCGATGCGGTTGATGCGGTGGCGGCGCTGCCCGATCCGGTAGGGCAAATAATCGATAGCTCCACACCGCCCAGCGGCCTCGCGCTCAGCCGGGTGCGCGTGCCGATTGGCCTGATCGGGATAATCTACGAAAGCCGCCCCAATGTAACTGCTGATGCCGCTGCGCTGTGCTTCAGGTCAGGCAATGCCGTGCTGCTGCGCGGGGGCAGTGAGGCGGTAAATTCGAATCGCACGATTCTGGCGGCGTTTGTCCGCGGGCTGGCAGAGGCGGGCGCACCGGCCGGAGCCGCGCAACTGGTGCCAACGCAAGACCGCGCAGCCGTCGGCGCAATGCTCACTGCTGCCGGCCTGATTGACATGATCGTCCCGCGCGGCGGCAAGAGTTTGGTCGCGCGGG
Source organism: Novosphingobium sp. (assembly GCA_031410395.1). GTDB lineage: Bacteria > Pseudomonadota > Alphaproteobacteria > Sphingomonadales > Sphingomonadaceae > Novosphingobium. Next base: position 10,308 of record JANNZB010000665.1, on the reverse strand, counting down.
TGCAGTCCGACGCCAAGGTTCCGGTGCTCGCGCACCTCGATGGCATTTGCCACACCTACATTCATGCAGCAGCGGACCCAGCAATGGCGGCAGGCATCGCGCTCAACGCCAAGATGCGCCGCACAGGGGTTTGCGGATCAATGGAAACGATGCTGATCGATGCACAGTTTCCGGCTGCGCATGCAGTAGTGGCGGGCCTGCTCGATGCCGGGTGCGCGCTGCGCGGCGATGCCCGGGCCTGCGCGCTTGATGCCAGGATTACCCCTGCCAGCGCCAATGACTGGGACTGCGAATATCTCGATGCGATATTGTCTGTGGCGGTGGTCGATGGCCTCGATGCCGCGCTCGATCACATCGCCCGCCATTCGTCGAATCACACCGATGCCATTGTCACCGATGACGCTGAAGTAGCTGAGCGCTTTCTGGCCGAGGTCGATTCGGCGATCGTCATGGTCAACGCCTCCTCGCAATTCGCCGATGGCGGCCAGTTCGGCCTCGGCGCAGAGATCGGCATCGCCACCGGGCGCTTGCACGCGCGCGGTCCGGTGGCGCTCGAAGGGCTGACTACTTACAAATGGCTGGTCCGGGGCACCGGACAGGTCCGCCCCTGATCACCACCGCGCTTCTTGGCGGCAGTTTTAACCCGGCGCACGGGGGGCATCGCCGGATCACCCTGTTTGCGCTCGAAGCCTTGGGTATCGATGAGGCCTGGTGGCTGGTTTCGCCGGGCAATCCGCTTAAAGCCATGAAAGGCATGGCACCGCTGCCCGCGCGCTATGCCTCGGCGCAGGCTCAGGCGCGCCGTGCACCGATCCGGGTCACCGCGCTTGAGCGCGAGCTCGGCACCCGTTTCACTGTCGATACCGTGGCAAAAATCGTCCGCCGCTGGCCCAAACGGCGCTTCATCTGGCTGATGGGGGCAGATAATCTCGCGCAGTTTCATCGCTGGAAGCACTGGCGCAGGCTGGCACGAATCGTTCCGATTGCCGTAATCGCCCGTCCGGGCTATGATAGTGCCGCACTGGCGAGCCCCGCCATGGCCTGGCTCACCCGTTACCGGCGGACTGCTGCCAGCCTGAAGCCCCCGGTGGAGTGGAGCGCGCCTGCGCTGGTGATTTTGCGATTCGATCCCGATTCGCGTTCGGCAACCGCCATTCGCCGCGCCGACCCCCTATGGGCCAGCCGCCTTTCCGTCTGCTCGCTTCGCGACACCGTAACCCACCGACCTATCAGTCAATCACGGCCAGAGGAGCCGATTTCCCCGCAATGACACAAGTACAATCTGAGCCGATCATGCCTCCCAAGGATAGCCTCGGCTCTACCCCACTTCAGGCCCCACCGCTTCCCGTATCTGAGCCGGGGTCTCTCCACGAATTGATTCTGCGCTCGCTCGACGATGATCAGGCGCAAGAAATTGTGTCGATCCCGCTTGAAGGTAAATCGACGATTGCCGATTTCATGGTCATCGCCTCGGGCCGCTCGACCCGGCAGGTCGCGGCAATGGCTCAAAAGCTGGCTGAGCGGATCAAGCATGGTGGCTTCGGCCATGTCCGCATCGAAGGGCTGCCTGCGGCTGACTGGGTGCTGGTCGATGCCGGAGACGTCGTCATCCACCTGTTCCGCCCCGAAGTACGCACCTTCTACAATCTAGAGCGGATGTGGGGTTTCGGCGACGCGGGAGCCGCGTGAGGCTGCACATTATTGCGCGAGGAAAAATCGGCCGTTCGCCTGAGAGCGAACTGGTTGAACGTTATGCCAAGCGCATTGTCTGGCCATTCAAGCTGACTGAATTGCCCGACGTCGGCGGCGTGATCCCGCCGCCTGCGATGACGCCTTCGCGCGATGTCTTGCTCGATGAGCGGGGGACACAGATGTCGTCCGAGGCCTTCGCCGCGCTGCTCGGGCGCTGGCGCGATGATGGCGTGCGCGAAGCGCGGTTTATGATCGGCGCAGCGGATGGCCATGGCGATGCCCCGCGCGAATCGGCTGATCTGCTTATCGCATTCGGCGGCATGACCTGGCCGCACATGCTCGCCCGCGCGATGCTCGCTGAACAATTGTGGCGGGCCACCAGCATTTTGGCTGGCCACCCCTATCACCGTTCGGGATAAGGCCCGGATGCGCGCCTTTCCCATCCTATCTGCGGCCTGCGTGATGCTTGCGGTACTGGCGGTGTCGCTTGGCGCGCAGCAGAGCGCCGATATCATCGACGCGGGTGAAGCGCGGGCCGCGTTGCTCGAAGCCCAGCAGCAAAGCGCCGCCGCCAGGACGCGCGCCGAAGATCTCGAAAAGCAGGCGGCCGAGGCTGGTGCAGCGGCTGACCGCACCGCGCGACAGGCCGCCGCCGCCGCTGCGCGCATTCAGGAGACTCAGGCCGAAGTCGCCGCACGACAGGCGGATATTCGCCTGATCGACAAACAGCGCGAGGCGCTTCGCGCCAAACTTGCGGCGCGCCAGTTGCCTGTGGTGCGGCTCACCGGCGCGCTGGAGCGGCTATCGCGCCGCCCGATGGCCTTCGCTCTACTGCGCCCCGGATCCTTGCGCGATTCGGTGCATATGCGCGCGATGCTCGAAACCATGCTCCCCGAAGTGCAAAAACGCACGGCATCACTTCGCGGTGAAATCGCCAAGGGCAAAGCGCTCAAGGTCAGCGCCGAAACCGCGCTCGCCGCGCTCCACGCCGAGCAGACGGAGCTGCGCCAGCGGCGGCAAACGCTCACATCGCTCGAAACCCAGCAACGCCTGTCGCTGCGTTCGGCGAGCGGCAATGCTGATCGCGAGGCCGAGCGGGCGCTCAGCCTTGCCGAACAGGCGCGCGATCTTGACACCTTGACCGCCGATCTTGGCCGCGCCGGTGCCCTGCGCGCCGAACTGATGCGGTTACCAGGGCCAGTGATCCGCCCCGATAATCCCGCGCAGGCTCAGGTTTCAGCCCTTGGCGATCAGTCCCCCTCGCCTGCCCCCACATCCGCGCCTGCGTTTATTCTGCCCGTTCAGGGCCGATTGGTTGCCGGATTCGGCGCCGCTAGCCCCGGAACGCCAACCTCACGCGGGATCGCACTGGCCACTGGAGCGGGGGCACAGGCGGTGGCGCCCGCTGCGGGCCGGATCGCCTTTGCCGGACCCTATCGCGGATACGGCGCGATCGTCATCATCGATCACGGTAATGGCTGGACCAGCCTGATAACCGGACTGTCGCAGCTTGATGCCCATGTCGGAGACGAGCTTGTGGCGGGTTCGCCCATCGGCATCACCGGCCCTGGCCGCCCGATGGTCAGCCTGGAGCTGCGGCGCGATGGCCAAGCGGTGAACCCGCTCGATTTCGCCAAATTGCAGTGATCGGGACAACGTTACGGCCTGTATACTTGCGCAGGATGACATTAGATCGAATCCCCCTTCCCGTCGGGGAGGGGCTAAAGTGGGTCGATTATATGGCATCATGCTCTCAGAGCTTGAAGGGTTCGCGCAGAGGCGCGGAGGTGCGGAGGTGCGGCACTGGTGGCGAAATCAGTTATTCTCATTCAACAGATCGAAAAACAGCGCGTTAAAGACATTCGCAAGGGCGCGCCTTCGCACAACATCTCCGCGCTGCTGCGCCTTTGCGCGAACCAAATTCTTGTCTTTCCCCGCCATGCGGCATTCAACTTGCAGCGATTCTACCAACGACATCGCGTGCCATCTGGCGTTAACCTGCGCCAATCTATAGAATCGCCTCGAATTAACACGAAAGACCAAACCATGGCTGGAAAAACATCTGCCTTCGCCCGCGCCGCGCTGCTCGTGGGGGCGGTTTCGTTGCTGCCCGCCGCAACCGCCGGGCTAGCTGCGGTTGATGGCCGCTCGGGCCCCGATTTCAGCAAGCTCTTCACCATCTACCAGCTGGTCAAGGCCGACTATGTTGACAAGACCGAGGACGACAAGCTGATCAAGGGTGCGATTGACGGGATGCTCGCCAGCCTCGATCCGCATTCGGAGTACCTTGAAGGGCAAAGTCTGCAGCGGCTCGATACGCTGATCGATGGCTCCTATCCCGGGCTTGGGCTTTCGGTGGTTCAGGATCAGGATACGGTCAAAGTCGTCTCGCCGATGCGCGGCAGCCCGGCAGCGGCGGCGGGGGTAAAGCCGGGCGATTTCATCACCCACCTTGATGGCAAGCTGATCTATGGCATTCCGCTCGATGAAGCGGTGGCACGGATGCGCGGCGAGGCTGGCACCAAAATCCGCCTGACAATATATCGCGCCGGCCGCGATGAGCCGCTCGATATTACTGTTACCCGTGCGGTGATCTCGCTTGAGCCGGTAACCCACAAGCTGACCGACGGGGTCGGGGTGATCACGGTCAATGAATTCAGCAAGGACGTCGGCAATTACGTCAATCAGGCGATAACCGACATGAAAAAGGAAAGTGCCGGAAAGATGACCGGCCTGGTGCTCGATCTTCGGCAAAATCCTGGCGGTTCGCTCGACGAGGCGGTGGCGCTGTCCGATCTGTTCCTGACGCAAGGCGATATTGTCTCGCAGCGCGGCCGTGTCGCGTCAGAGAACGAATATTATCGCGCCGAATCGATGTTCAAGGGCGATGCTGCCAAAGGCATGCCGATTGTCGTGCTGATTGACGCAGGTTCGGCCTCGGCATCCGAAATCGTCGCCGCTGCCCTGCAGGATCAGCACCGGGCGCTACTGATGGGCGAGCGCAGTTTTGGCAAGGGCTCGGTCCAGTCGATGATCCGGCTTGATCGCACCCATGCGGTGAAGCTGACGACGGCGCGTTATTTCACGCCTTCGGGCAAGTCGGTGCAGGAAGGCGGGATCGAACCCGATATCCGCGTTCCGCAGCTTTCCGATCCTGATGCCGCCAAGCGTGCCAAACTTGCCTTGCGTGAAAGCGATCTGCGCGGGCACCTGATCAACGAGGTTGGCATCGACGACAAGAAGCTGGAAATTGATACCCAGCAAGACCCGCGCTTCAAGCAGACGCCTGAGCAGCTAAAGGCTCAGGGCATTACCGACTTCCAGCTGTCCTACGCCATCTCGACGATCAAGCGCACCGGCGGGGCGCAGCTTGCGCGCGTGAAATGATGATATCCATGGCGCAGGATCGTGCGCGCCTGCTGGCTCTGGCCGTTCCCGCCGCGTTGCTCGGCGGGGCGTATATTTCACAATACGCCTTTGGCCTTTATCCCTGCGAGATGTGCTGGTGGCAGCGCTATGCGCACTTCGCCGCGCTGGCACTTGCGGTGATGGCTTTTGCGATGAAGCCGAAGCGCTGGCCGATTGCATTGGCGGCCTCGGCAATTCTGTTTGCTGGGCTGATCGGGCTGTTCCACGCCGGGGTTGAATACAAATGGTGGCCCGGCTTTACCCGCTGCACCAGCCTCGTCGCATCCGGCGGCGATGCTCTGGCGGACATCATGAGCGCACCGATGATCCGCTGCGATGAAGCCCAGTGGATGCTGTTCGGGGTGTCGCTAGCGGGATACAATTTTCTGATTTCGAGCCTCGGCGTGCTCGGCATCTTCGTCTTGCTGCGCCGTTCACGGAGTATTGCGGCATGAATGCGGCACCATTGAACCGTTATGACGCCATGTTGCGCGTCGATCAGGCGGGTGAATATGGCGCGACGCGGATCTATGCCGGGCAGATGGCAGTGATGGGAACCCACGCGCCGTACGCCGCAGAAATCGCCGCGATGGCGGCGCAAGAGGCGGGTCACCGGGCCAAGTTCGATGCCTTGATGGCCGAAAGGGGCGTGCGGCCAACGCTTTTGCAGCCGCTGTGGTCGGTCGCCGGATTTGCCCTGGGCGCTGCCACGGCCTTGATAGGGCCAGAGGCCGCCATGGCCTGCACCGCGGCGATTGAGACAGAAATAGACCTGCACTATTCCGCCCAACTTGATGAGCTGGCCGACGGCTCCGATCCAGAACTCACTGAAATCATAACCGAATTTCGCGACGATGAACGCGAGCACAAAGCCATCGCTTTGGCGGCAGGCGCAGAGAAAGCGCCCGCCTATCCGCTGCTTTCCGGCGCAATCCGGATGGGCTGCCGGATGGCAATTCGGCTTTCGGCGCGCGTTTGATCGCAACCTGATGCTTCATCTACCGTTAAAGCACTATCGCGCCTATAGTGCAGGTAAGCCCTTCCCGGAGACGATTCCATGCGCCTGATCTTTACCCCGCTGCTCGCCGCCCTGCTCGCCGCAGGTGCCGCCCCGGCGCTCGCAAATGATGGTGCCGATGCCAGCGCCGCCAACGAAAAAGTCAATGCAATCATCGTCTACGGCAAGGACGAATGCCCCAAGCCGGTGGGCGATGAAATCACCATTTGCGCGCGCAAGCCCGAGGCCGAACGCTTCCGCATCCCTCAGGGACTGCGCGAAACGCCGAGCGCCAACAGCCAATCGTGGAACAGCCGGGTGATGGCTTATGAGCGCGTTGGCAAAACTGGCACGCTGAGCTGCACGCCGGTCGGTGCGGGCGGCTGGACCGGCTGTTCACAGCGGCTGATCGATCAGGCCTATGCAGAAAAGCGCGGTGAATCCGATGTGACCTTCGCCAAGATCATCGAAGAAGAGCGCGGTAAACGCCTCGCCACGCTCGATGGCGATGCCGCCGCCACCCAATCACGCGTTGAACAGGCTGAAAAGGACAATGAGGCGCGCCGACGCGCCGAACAGGACGGCACGCCGCTGCCACCACTGACCAATCCGCCTGCCGGGAAGTAACTGGTCGTCATCCCCGCGAACGCGGGGACCGCTGGCCCCATATCGTGAGATTTGCGTCCGGAGGCCAGCGATCCCCGGTCAAGCCGAGGACGACGAAAGTGGCTTGGTGATTTAACCTTAACCCCAGCTGGGTTATGGCCGCCGCATGTCGCACAACACCCCCACTAAAATCCTCGTTATCTTCGGAACCCGTCCGGAGGCGATCAAGCTGTTCCCGCTGGTTGCCGCGCTCAAGGCTGACGCCGCGTTTGACTGCAAGGTCTGTGTCACCGCGCAGCACCGCGGCATCCTCGATCAGGTGCTCGAGATTGCCGGGATCACGCCCGATCATGACCTCGATCTGATGAAGCCCGATCAGAGCCTCGATGCACTCACCGCCGCGCTGCTCACTGGCCTCGGCGGGGTTATGGACAAGGAAAAGCCCGCCCGGGTCATCGTTCAGGGCGACACCGCCACCGCCATGTGCGGCGCGCTGGCGGCCTATTACCGCAAGGTTCCGGTCGATCATGTCGAGGCGGGGCTGCGATCGGGCAATATCTACCATCCCTGGCCCGAGGAGGTGAACCGCAAGATCATCGGCGCAATGGCCAGCCTGCATTTCGCCCCCACAGATGTCTCAGCCGCCGCGCTGATCGCCGAGAACATTGATCCGGCGCGCGTTCATGTCACTGGAAATACGGTGATCGATGCCCTCCACTGGGTAACCGCGCGCATCGCTGCCGATCCCTCGCTCGCCTCAGGTCTGTCCGAAATCGAGGCGCGGTTTGCTGGCAAACGCATCATCGGCGTCACCAGCCACCGGCGCGAAAACTTCGGCGGGGGGCTCGAAAACATCGCCGAAGCCGTGCTCCAGATCGCCCAAAGGCCCGACGTTGGTATCGTCTTCCCCGTCCACCCCAACCCTAATGTTCGCGCCGTAATGAATGTCGCGTTGGCAGGCCTCGATAACGTCGCGCTGATTGAACCGCTCGATTACCCGCACTTCGCCCACCTGATCTCCATGAGCCACATCATGCTGACCGACAGCGGCGGCGTGCAGGAGGAAGCCCCGGCGCTCGGCAAACCTGTGCTGGTGATGCGCGAAACCACAGAGCGGCCCGAAGGCGTCACGGCGGGAACCGCAAAGCTCGTCGGCACCGATGCCGCGCGTATCGTTACCGAAATCTTCACCTTGCTCGACGATAAAGCAGCCTACGAAAACATGGCGCGCGCGCACAATCCCTTTGGGGATGGGCAAACCGCGCGCCGGATCGTGGAGCTGCTGCGTAGTGAAACTGGAAAAGAAGCCTGACGTCTCGGTAATCGGCCTTGGCTATATCGGCCTGCCTACTGCCGCGATTGTTGCCCGCTCAGGGTGCCGCGTGTTCGGCGTCGATGTGACCCAAAGCGTAGTCGATACGATCAACCGGGGTGAAATTCATATCGAGGAAGTTGACCTTGATGGGCTGGTGCAAGGCGTGGTTTCACGCGGGCTGCTGACCGCCGCAACTACCGTCGCCCCTGCTGATGTTTTCATCATCGCGGTGCCGACGCCGTTCGATAAACAGCACGCGCCAGACCTCACCTATGTGCTCAATGCGGGCCGCGCAGTCGCCAAGGTGCTCAAGCCGGGCGACGTGGTAATCCTCGAATCGACCTCGCCGGTTGGCACCACTGAAACTTTGCGCGATCTGTTCGCCGCTGAACGCCCCGATCTCAAATTCCCCGGCCTCACCAATGAAACGCCCGATGTTTCGGTCGCCTATTGCCCTGAGAGGGTGCTGCCGGGCAAAATCCTTGAAGAATTGACCAATAACGATCGCTCGATTGGCGGCATCACGCCGCGATGCGCGCGCAAAGCGCTGGCGTTCTACAAGCTATTCGTGCGCGGAACTTGCGTCACCACCGACAGCCGCTCGGCGGAAATGACCAAGCTGGTCGAAAACGCCTACCGCGATGTCAACATTGCCTTCGCCAACGAATTGTCGATCATTTCGGACAAGCTGGGCTTGGACGTGTGGGAGGTGATCCGCCTCGCCAACCGCCACCCGCGCGTCAACATCCTGCAACCGGGGCCGGGCGTCGGCGGGCACTGCATCGCGGTTGATCCGTGGTTCATCGTCCACTCTGCGCCCGAAGAAAGCCCGCTGATCCGCACCGCGCGCGGGGTCAATGATTGCAAGATCCACCATGTGATCGCACAGGCTGATGCGCTGGTGCAAGCCAATCCCAACGCCAAAGTTGCCTGCCTCGGCCTCGCCTTCAAAGCCAACATCGATGACTTTCGCGAAAGCCCGGCAAGGCTGGTTGCGGCAACTTTGGCGCGCAGGTTTGGCGCGCGAATTTCGGTAGTCGAACCCTATGCCGCTGAACTCCCGCGCGAATTTGAAGGCACGGGGGCGAGCCTGATCGATGTCGATACCGCACTCGAACACAGCGACCTGCTGATAGTCCTCGTCGATCACGACGTCTTCCGCGTGGTCCCCCTGGCCGAACGCGCAGGCAAAGTGGTTTACGATACACGCGGGATTTGGCCCGATCAGCCGAAGTTGATGGAGGCTCCGGTTATGGGGCTGAGGCTGGCGGGTTAGGGCAAAAGCCAATCCCCTCAGCCACTCACTTCCCCCTCACAAGTCGTCACCCTGAACTTGTTTCAGGGTCCATTTCGCCCCAAACTCAGGTCCATGAGAGACGAACGCAACCCCTGCGTCTATATCCTTGCCAGCCAGCACTACGGCGCGCTCTGCATCGGCGTGACGTCCGAACTCTTGGGCCGGATGTGGCAACACCGGAACAATGCCACGCCGGGACATACCTCACGCTACAAAATATACCGCCTCGTCCATTTTGAAGGGTTCGGGGATATGGAGCATGCGATCACCCGCGAAAAACAGCTTAAAAACTGGCACCGGTAATGGAAGATCAACCTGATCAACGAAGCAAATCCTGGTTGGCATGACCTCGCGGTGGGGTTGGGCTTGCCACCCCTCGCTCCGGGCGAGGGGAGGAATGGACCCTGAAACAAGTTCAGGGTGACGATGGAGGGAGGGGCTTGACTACTAATGGCAATCAGACGTTTTATGGCATAATCCTGCCGATGAACGGCGCAGCTTCTTTGATAGGCCTTTTGTTGTTCGTTAGGACTCTATTCGCGTTATACAGCGGCTCTGCGTCTGCCGATAACCAAAGTCTGTTGCGCAAAGATTAGCCGATGATTTACTGGCTGGTTATCTTTTTTGGATTAGCTGGATCAGGCTTGCTTTTCTATGTGGGAGTGAAAGGCACGAGCAGCGGTTGATCCACCAACCTCACCCACAATACCCCTTATACCACTCCACAAACTGTGGCACCCCAACTTCAATCATCGTCGCAGGCTTATAGCCTAGATCACCATTGATCGCATCAATATCCGCATAAGACTTCGGCACATCGCCCGCCTGCATCGGCTTGAAATCGATCACCGCCTTTTTGCCGAGCTGTTCCTCAAGGATGGCGATCACTTTCATCAGGTGTTCGCTCTGGTTGTTGCCGATGTTGTAGAGCCGGTGCGGGTTATGGCTGCCGCCCGCCTTCTCCGCGCCGTCATCGGGCGGGGGGTTGTCCAG
>JANNZB010000664.1:0-12845 GCA_031410395.1 Novosphingobium sp. | reverse complement strand
GCCAGCCCTACTTTTTCCGTCATCCTGAACTTGTTTCAGGATCCACCAAGCCTCGCACTCGGCGGCGACATCGGAAGTGCAACGGCGCAGTTAGCTCGTTGTCGCCACCACCGCGCCTTCAGGCGAAATGGATCCTGGAGTCGAAGACGTGCTTGCACAAACCAGTTCAGGATGACGAAGTGGTGGGCGAGCGAGCATCTGAGCAGGTGTCAGTAAACTCAACCCTCGCCAATCCGGTCAGCGAACAGCAGCCGCCCGCCCGAAAGGTGCCACAGCGCTTCGTTGAACTGGTCAGGAGCCATGGCAAAGCAGCCTTCGCTGCGGCCCAGCTTGCCGTACTTCTCGATCCACGTCGGCGATGCATAGGCTGCCGGGTGCATGACAATCGCCCGGTCGAGCGCGGTGCTGTTATCGCCGTCCAGCCCGAGCAACCGGATCGAAGTGCCATATTTGCCCTTGTACCACTCGGCGGTGAGATAGGCGCCGCGCGACGTAGCCTCTGAGCCAACAACGTTCGAGAAGTTCTTTAGCCAGCCATCATGCTCATGGTCCGATCCGCGCCCATGGGCGACGTAAAACGAGCGGATCGTGCCGTTTTCAAGATTGGCGAAATGAAAGCGCGGTAACGATGATGGCCTGGCGAAATCTGCGACACCGACAATATCACGCCGCCAAATCTGAGCACCAGCCTTTTGAATCTCGCGCTGGGCAAGGCCAAGAACCTTGCGGTTATAGGCGGGATCGGGAGCAGCAAAGGTCGGCAGCAGCGGCGCGATCTCGGCGGAGACAAGCGGTTCGCTGGTATGTCCGAAAGTCTTGTCAAACTCGCTCGTCAACGGATCAGCGAGCGCTGCGTGGGCAAGCGCGCGCACCGGCAGGGCGAGCGACGCGCCCAAGGCCAAGCCCCCGGTCAAGATACGGCGTCTGTCCATCGGCCCCTTCATAACACACCGCGCTAAGCCAAGCGATGAACGACTCGCCAAGAAATTGCGGTGAAAGGGCGCGGAAGCGCGGCAGAACGCGCCATTTCGGGAAATTCAGGTCGCTGCAAGCGCCTTTAGCGCCGCGCCATCCACGCGCATCACCGTCCATTCATCCATCGGCGCCGCGCCAAGTTTACGGTAGAATCCTATAGCGGGCTCGTTCCAGTCAAGCACCGCCCATTCGAGCCGCGCGCAGCCGCGTTCGATCGCCAGTTCGGCAAGATGTCCAAGCATAGCGCGGCCCATTCCGGCCCCACGGGCTTCAGGCCGCACGAACAGGTCTTCAAGGTAAATCCCGGGCCGACCTTCAAAAGTCGAAAAATTGTGAAAGAACAAAGCGAAGCTCTGGCCAACACCATCCACCTCGCCGATCACCACTTCGGCCATCGGGTGAATCCCGAACAGATAGGCCTCAAGCATCCCCTCATCAAACCGCACAGCATGCGAGAGACGCTCGTATTCGGCTAGGTCACGGATCAGTTGTGCGATGAGGGGAAGGTCGGCGGGTGTGGCGGCGCGGATCGAAATGGTCATGCCTGCCGCCTTAGCCGCAGCCTGGACGAAGCTCAATTGTGGCTGATCGTCATTTTGTCGCCATTGAGTTCGACCCTGCCCAACTTGCGCAGCATCGACTGGCCGAGCAGATTGGTCTCAAGCCTCTGCGCCACAATTACCTCAACATCGGTGAACGGCCGCCCGGCGATCTCAAGGTCATTGACCACATAGCGGGCACCCAAGCCCTCGCCCGATGCGGTCTGCAGTATTGGCTGGAACGTGCCAGGATCAACCGGAAGTCCCGCATCCTGCGCAGTTTCGAGCGTCAGCGCGATGACATCGGCCCCGGTATCAACGAGAAATTTGGAATTAAGCCCGTTAATCTTTCCGCCAATGCGGAACTGTCCGGAAGAATCGCGCTGGATGACCGTGTCTTCGCCCGGCACCTGCTCATCGGCAAATTTGGCAACATGGGCGCTGACGAGCTTTTTGGCAGGCGCCTCGCTCCCAGCAGAATCAGTCACCGGGCTCATCACCCTGGCGATCAGGCCGAGGCAGAACACCGAGGAAATTGCAGTTACCATCAGACGGTTCATGCCGCTCTGCCTAGCGCCAAGGTGTTAGGATTTTACGAATGCGCCGCGATCTATGCTGCCGCCTCAAGCTCCGCCGCCTTGGCCTCGACCAGCGACACAATGTGATCGAGCATCTGCGCGCTTTCAACATGGTGATCGGTAACGCCCGAGAGGTAGACCATATGCTTGCCATTGCCGCCGCCGGTGATGCCGATATCGGTTTCGCGCGCTTCGCCCGGGCCATTGACCACGCAGCCGAGGACCGAGAGCGACATGGGTGTCTTGATGTGGCTGAGCCGCGATTCGAGCGCTTCTACAGTGCGGATCACATCGAAGCCCTGGCGGGCGCATGAAGGGCAGGAAACCACCCGCACGCCGCGCGTCCGCAGCCCAAGCGATTTCAGGATTTCGAAGCCGACGCGCACTTCTTCCTCAGGCTCGGCGGAAAGCGAGACGCGGATGGTGTCGCCAATCCCGGCCCACAGCAGGTTACCGATGCCGATGGATGATTTGACTGTGCCGCCGATCAGTCCGCCCGCCTCAGTCACGCCCAAATGCAGCGGGCAATCCACCGCGTCTGCTAGTTGCATGTAGGCCGCGACCGCAAGAAACACGTCGCTGGCCTTCACCGCCACCTTGTATTCGTGGAAATCGTGGTCCTGCAACAGCTTGATATGATCCAGCGCGCTTTCCACCAGCGCTTCGGGGCAAGGTTCGCCGTATTTTTCGAGCAGATCTTTCTCAAGGCTTCCCGCGTTCACTCCGATGCGGATCGCGCAGCCATTGGCCTTTGCGGCGCGAACTACCTCAGCGACGCGTTCGCTGGAGCCGATGTTGCCAGGGTTGATCCGCAGACAGGCCGCCCCTGCATCGGCGGCTTCAAGCGCGCGTTTGTAGTGGAAATGGATGTCGGCGATGATCGGCACGCTCGCGGCGCGGACGATTTCGCCCAGCACGGCAGTGCTCGCCTCGTCAGGGCAGGAGACGCGGATCAGATCGGCCCCGGCATCCTCACAGCGGCGGATCTGATCGATCGTCGCGCGCGCATCAGACGTCGGGGTGTTGGTCATGGTCTGGACGGTGATCGGCGCATCGCCGCCAACGGGGACCGAGCCGACCATGATCTGGCGGCTGAGACGGCGGGTGATATCCCGCCAGGGACGGATTGAAGACATGAGCGGCGATATAGGCGGCTAAAGCATCTTCGCGAAGAGGAATTCTTCGTCGAGTTGCTCGCCGACGCGGAATGTGATGTCGGCAACTTTTTCAAAGCCATAACGGGTGTAGAACTTCTGCGCCCCGATGTTGCCGCTCCAAACTGACATCTGCACCTCATCGGCGCCGCGCGCTGCAAAGGCAGCCATCGCCCAGTCCATCAGATGCGCGCCAATGCCGCTGCCCGTCATGCCCGGCGCGGTATAGAGCTGCTTGAGTTCGAGCACAGTGTTTCCGCGCGCATGTTCGGGGAATCCGCAGGTAAGGCCAAGCTTGCAATAGGCAACTAGATCATCTCCGCGCACCGCCAGCCGGTAGAGCCGCGCAGGGTTGGCCAGTTCCGCAGCAATCGCGCGTTCTGACATCGCCTCTTCGAGAAAATCGGCGAGGTCTTTGGCGCAGTACATATGGCCGAACTTGTCGACGAAACTGTCGGTCGACAGCCGGGACAGCGCGGGGATATCCGCCTCGGTGGCGGCGCGCAGGGTAACTGCGGTCATATCTCTTTACTCATAAACACACTGAACCGATCTTCGCTGTAATCGGCGAAAGGGCCGCAAAGCGCAAACCCGTGACTTCGGTAAAGCCCACGCGCGGGCATGAACGGGTCTGTCGAACCTGTTTCCAGGCTCAGCTTTGAATACCCCCGTGCCTGTGCCTGACCGATGAGGTGGAGCAGCACAGCCTTACCCACACCGTTGCCGCGATAATCGGGATGGGCGCGCATCGACTTGATCTCGCCGTGCCGCGCGTCGACCCGCTTGAGCGCGCCGCAACCAGCCAATCGCGGCCCGTCCCACGCCGACCAGAACGTGACATCATCGCCGCGCAAGCGTTCCACCGGCATGGCGTGGACACTGCACGGCGGCGACCATGCGTGCATCTCATCGAGATGGAGCCGCAGCAGCGCCTGCACCTTTGCTCCGGCAAGATCGTCCTCAACAAATTTCAGTGCTGCAATCATCGGCCTGATTGTGAAGAAACCGGGGTGTTACGGCAAGGGCAATGCCACCGGTTTTTCGGGCGTTTCTCGGACAATTTCAACACCGAATTGGCGCTTGACAGAACCGCTTCGGAAGGCGCAGCTTCCACCGCGCTTGGGGCGACAAGGCAGGGTCGCCCACAACCCTGAGCACGTGGAAGAACGTGGGCCAATTCCGGCTTTGCGGGGTCGCACCGCAACTAACCAGGGGTGAACTTACATGAATATTCTTCGTCACGCGGCGTTGATCGCCGCACCGCTTTGCCTTGTGTTCTCTTTGCCAGCCTACGCCGAAGATTCGTACCCGGTAAAGCCCGGTGATTATGTCGAAATAGGCATGATCACGATCGATGATGGGCATGATCTTGACTATATGAACTGGCTCGCCGGCCAGTGGCGCAAGCGGCAGGATTATTCAAAGGCGCAGGGCTGGATCACCGGATATGAAATCCTGACCAATGAATACAAGCGCGCTGGTGAACCCGATCTCTATCTGGTCACCCGCTATTCCACCTGGGCGAGTGACGCGGAGAGCGACAAACGGGGCGACGCCATGCGCGCCTATATGGCGCAGACTGACGCACAAATGCAGGCTTCATCAGCGCAACGCGCCACCTATCGCCACCAGGTGGGATCGATGCTGCTGCGCAGCTGGGCGTGGAAAAAATGATCTGAGGTGAAGAGCGGGGGCTGCGGTCCCCGCTCATTTTTTCCGCGCACGGGCCTGATCGTAATAGGCCTGAAGGAAAGCGCGTTCTTCACCGCCGACAGCCGGACGGCCAATCTTGGCGCAAATCGCCGTATGGACGGTGACAAACTGGTCGCGCTGGTTTTCGCGCAGCACCTGTTCGAGCTTGCGCAGTTGCGGTTCGCCATAGACCGACAGTTCTTCCGCGCTGAAATGGTACGTCGCGCCCTTTTCCCACTTATCGGCCTTGCGCACGCCCAGCCGCATGCCGCCTTCGAGTCGCGCGCGAAGCTGGGTATAATAGGCTTCAAGAAACGCCGCATCGTCTCCCGCGCCCGGCTCCCAGCCAATCTTGCGGCAAATCGCAACCTGCACTGAGGCCATCGCTTCGGGCCTGCCTTCGCGCAGCACGCGCTCAAGCGTTTGCAATTCGAATTCACCGTAAGCCGCGAGCTCCTTTTCACCGAAGCGATAGGCGGTGCCGGTGGCGGTGCTCAGCCCGCCGCGCGCTGGTCCGCTGAGTGACATCGCATCGAGAAGCTTGCTGCGCGGCGTCTCGACCACCCAGGTCCCCGCGATCAGATCCCCGGCACGCAAGCCATCGCGATTGAAAAACGGGAACAGCGCAAACAAGAGGAACCACGCGGCGGCGGCAAACCCGACGACGCCCTTGTCTCCTGCCGTGGCAACCAAGATCATCGACAGCGGCAAAAACAGTTCAATAACGCGGAGCAGATTGCGCGCCAGAACCATCTCTGCGGTCAACCTTCCGCCGTCGCGTGACGCTACCCGGATGCCGAGCATGCGTTTGCCCAGCGTTGCGCCACGCGGACCGAGTTCGAAAAACAGGAAATAGCCGTTCAAGAACAAAAATTGCGCCGCATAATAGATGATCATGATAAATTGCAGCGCGCTGCTCGTGTTGTCGCTGCCGCCAAGCACAGCTTTATTGCCCAGCACCCCGCCGGCAATGCCCCACAAGGCGATGTTGGTGACAGCGACAAGCACGACAAGGATAATCAGGTCTAAAAGCAATGCGCCAAACCGCGCACCCTTGCTCGCAACGGTAAGGTTCAAGCCGATACCTTCGGGCGTCACCAGCAGGCGGCGGCGCAGATCGTCGCGAGCCATTGGCGAAAGAGTGGCAGCGCTCACCCCTGAACTTTCGGATCACGGCGAAAAGCGAAGAAATAGCCGAGCCAGATCAACAGCATCGATATGCCCACGATGAGCCGCCCCTGGGTGGTTTCGATCAGCTGGCGGGCAAAACCTTCGAGAATTGCGGCGACCACCAGCATCAGCACCACCCCGGTCATCACCGCGGCTGCGCGCTGTCCCGCCTCGCGCACCGATTGCATCACGCCGCTGGTTCCCGGAAAGGCGATCGAGCGACCAACATGCAACCCCGCCGCGCCCGCAAGCAGGATGGCGAACAGTTCGGTTGTGCCGTGAACCGACAGCCAGCCGATCAGATCGAGCGTCAGCCCTTTGCCATGATAAAGCCACAGCAGCGCACCCATGGTCGCCGTATTTTGCACCAGCAGCAATAGCGACGGGATGCCAAAGGCAAAGCCCAGCGCAAAGGCGAGGATCGAAACCTGCGCGTTATTGCTGAACAGATAGGCGGCAAACACTGACAGCGCCTGCTCGTCGTTGTGGCCGAACAGCGAATTATGCAGCGCCTCGCGGCTGGCCCCTGGCACGCGTTCATCAAGGAACTGGCTGGGGACTAGGCTGAAATACCAATCGGGATCGTGGCTGACGAGCAGGTAACCCGCCACCGTCCCGGCTATCATCACCGCGAGCGCAATCAGTATGTCGAACCACATCCCGCGCACCGCCGCTGACCAGCCGCCGCCCAAAAACCGCCGCAGCCATGCGGCAAAGCCGGTGCGCGGGCCGTAAACCAGGAACCAGGCGCGCTGCACCAGCCCATCAAGATAGGCGAGCGTCGCGGCATCGAGTGAGGTTTCACGCGCCACCGAAAGACTAGAGGCGACCGTACGGTACAGGACCGGCAGCGCCAGCAGGTCCTCATCAGAAATTTTACGCAGGCGGCCCGATTCCATGCGGCGGACGATGCCCTCAAGCCGGTTCCAGTCGCCCTCACGGTCTTGGCGAAAACGGTCCGAGCGCAAGGCGGCGGCGGTGATTGCCGCCTCCTGCACCGAGGCCTTTCGGTTAAACAGGTTGACGCCCATCGCCATCAGCCGATCCTCCCCGCGCGCTTGATCGACAGGTAGGCATCGATCAGCCGGATACCGATGTGGTTATAGGGCGCTTCGATCACTTCGACCCCGGCTTGCCGCAACCGCTGGTGAACCAGCGCACGCTGGCGCAGCAGGCCATCGGCGCTAACCGCCATGGCGAGTTCAGATATGCCATCAGGCGGGGCGGAGGCGAGCCCTTCAAGCTCCTCGTCGGCCATCGTGACAAACAGCACCATGTGCCGTTTCACCAGCCGTGCTACACTTTCGACCATCAGTTCGGCGCTGGTCGGATCGGTGAAATCGGAGAACACGATAATCAGCGAGCGGCGTTGCAACCGACCAGCAAGTGTCGCCAGCGCGAGGGTGAAATTGGGTTCCTGCGCCCGGTAATCGAGCCCCGCAGCGGCTTCCTGCAAGCGGCGAAAATCGCGTGGATTGGAAACGAACGGCGTCGCCAGTTCAGGTCTTGCGGCAAATCCGAACAGCGCCACGCGGTCTCCCCCTTTGAGCGCGACATAAGCGGTGGCGAGCGCGGCTGAAACCGCGCGATCGATGCGCGGCTGCCCGGCGATCGGCTCGCACATCACCTGTCCGCAATCGAAGGCGAAGACGATCTGGTTGTTGCGCTCGGCTTCATATTCCTTGGCATAGAGTTGCGAATGGCGGGCCGAACTTTTCCAGTCTATCCGTCGCCGGTCCATCCCGGGCTGATATTCCGAAAGCGCCTCAAACTGCGTGCCTTCACCGCGTATCCGTCGGGCGACCATGCCGAAGCTCGAATCGCGCAGGAAAGCCTGCAGGGCGGGTGATCGGATAGCCGAGAGGTTCGGCCAGACACGCACAACGGCGTGGGTTTCAATCATTTTCTGCTGCGCGCCAAGCCCGAGCGGCCCTTGCCAGCGCAGCCACACCCGAGAAATGCTCCCGATGCCACGCCGTGACGGGGCAAAGCGACCTGAGCCTTCGAAAGCGCCGCTCCCCGGATCGCGGGCCAATTTGACATCAAGCCTGCCACCGGGGGCAAGCCGCGGATCGAGTTCCAGAGAAGCCTGAACATTACGCGCCAGCATTCCCGCAATATCGGCGAGAACTACGGCGTCTGCTGGCTCGCCCACTTCGCAATCGTGCGGTGCGATCAGCCGCAGATCATCGAGCCGCCCGGCGAGCGTGGCGTCAACCAGCACCAATAGCAGCAGCAGCACGCCGAGCGCCGGTGCGGCGATCCAGGCCGGTGGCGCGGCGGCGGCGATGATCAGTCCAAGCGGCGCCAAAAGCGCCAGCAACAATGCCGCGCGCTGGGTCGGGACAATGCCCGATGCGCTGAAAGGAAGGCGCAGTTTCAAATCTGGCCTTTCACCGGGGAGCTTCGGTCTGTTCAACCAGCCCCGACACCAGCGCCTCGATCTGCTTGCCCTCAATCTCGGCGGCAGGAGACAGCATCAGGCGATGGCGCAGCACGGTGGCGGCGAGCGCTTTGACATCATCGGGTACCACATAGTCACGCGAATCGAGCGCGGCCCGGGCGCGGGCGGCGTTTGCCAGCAGCACCGCGGCGCGCGGGCTGGCCCCGGCCGAAAGATCCGGGCTGTCACGCGTGGCGCGGATCAACCGCACGACATAATCGATGATCGATTCGGCGAGCTTGATGCCTTTCACGGCCTGCGCTGCCGCGTTCAGCTGCGCGGCATCGGTCACCTTGCCGATGCCGAAATCGGCAGGGCGCGCCGGGCCAGCGCGTTCGCCAAACCGCGCGACGATCCGCGCCTCTTCCTCAAGGCTGGGATAGGGGATCAGCAGCTTGAACAAAAACCGGTCAAGCTGGGCTTCGGGCAGCGGATAGACGCCCTGGCTTTCAATCGGATTCTGCGTTGCCACCACCATGAAATGCGCGGGCAAATCATGCGCCTTGCCGTCAAGCGTCACGTGGCGTTCCTGCATCGCCTCAAGCAGCGCGGCCTGGGTCTTCGGCGGGGTGCGGTTGATCTCGTCGGCGAGCAGCAGATCGCAAAAAATTGGCCCGCGCGTGAGGGTGAACTGGCTGGTCTGGAAATTAAACAGGTTTGAACCCAGAATATCGCCCGGCATCAGATCGGGGGTGAACTGGATGCGCCCAAAATCGAGACCAAGCGCTCCTGCAAAGCACTGCGCCAACAATGTCTTGGCGGTGCCCGGCGGGCCTTCGAGCAATACGTGCCCCTGCGCCATCAGCGCAACCAGCATGGCGTCAACCGTTTCGGTCTGGCCGACAATCGCCTTGGCCACTTCGGCGCGGATCGCTTCGGCGAGCTTTCCTACTTCCTCTAGCGGCATGGTGGCTTCGCTATTCATCGCGTTAAAGTCCTTTCAACGTCTTGGAGCGCCTGTCCGGCGCGTAGCAGATCGGCGGGGCGGCGGGCCTCGCGCAGTTCAGAGGCAATGCGGGAAAACGGTTTGGCTGATGGATCGCGTGCGGCGAGCGCCCGGTCAATCGCCGCTTCGGTGCGTTCAGCATCGGAATGCCGGGGCAGCGCCAACGTGCGCGCCAGCCTGTCGCGCACCAGTGCTGCATAAGGCGCGGCGAGCAGGTGCATCCGCCCGGCGCGGCGGATCAGCCCCGCCGAATTGGCGACCAGCGCCCGCTTTCCAAATGCAATGACCCGGCCCTGCGTGAGCGGCGGACCGAATCGGCGAAACGCCCGCCAGCCGGCAACAAGCGCGGCGATCAGCAGGCACAGAGTTGCAGCAAGGAACGGCGGCTTGAAGGCGAGCGTGAGCAAGTTTGGCGCACGTTTGAAGCCATTGAGCGTCATGTCAAAGTTGACCGTCGCTGAAGTCTGTCCGCCTTCGGCCTGCCTGATCAGCTCCAGCGCAGCTTTCGCGCGATTTTCATCGGCCATGCCCCAGTTGTTGAGCAGATCGGGTTCATCAACAATCACCAGCGGGAAAAGCGATGCGTCGGCCTCTCCATCTTCCACGGTGTCGTCATTGCCCGCCGCGTGGACCAGATGGGGATAGACGCCGTGATCGTTCCAGTATCCCGCCAGCACATTGCCTTCGCCGCCGATCACCAGCGGCACGATAAAGTCGCTGCTATCAAACTGGATGCGCGGGTCGGGCAGACTGCCTGCCTCACCCAGCCCGTTCCATGTCACCCGCGGGCGTTTTTTGATCTCGTCCTGATTCTTGTCATTTGCGCTTGAGCCGACGCTGATTTTGTATTGCCCCAGATCTTTCAACCATTCGGGGCTTTGCGTGGCGCCTATCTGCACCCATCCATCCTTAGCTTTTAGCTGGACCGTTGTCGCCGGGTAGGCTTGCCATTTGGGCAGCACCAGCATGGTTGGCCCGACCGTGCGCCGGTCCTGAACAATCTTTTCCAGCGCCTTGCCGTTGGTCCACATCGGCGGAGTGAGCACCACCAGACCAGGATCCTTGAGCAGCGGCACCGATTGCGCGCGGCGCACAACATGGCCCTGACGTTCGAGCAGGTCAGCCAGCGCGGCATAGCCGGTCAGACCCTTTGATCCGACATGCGCCTCACCGTTGTTGGTTGACCCTTGCCCCATCCCCGCGCCGATCATCCACAGCAGCGCGACAAAAACGCCCGCGCCGAACAGCACCAACGCCAGCACCACCTTCGGGCTGAACGGGTTGGCACCGGCGGCGACCGGTGCATTGGTTGAGGTGGCGCTCATCTGCCGATCTGAACCAGCGCGAAATCGGCGTAGGCGATACGCGCGGCCTGCCAGTCCGACAGACCAAGCGGGACCAGCGCGAAGCGGCTGCGCTCAACCTGCCGGGCAATCAGCGTGAAGGTGGAACGGGCGCGGTCGGGCAGGTCAGGTTGCAGGGCGATTTCGCGCGATGTGCTGGCCGGATGCACCCAATCGGGCTTGCTCGCGGCAATCTGGCTGACTGATCGCGACAGCAGCAGATGCGCGGCTTCGTCATAGCGGCCCTCACCGGCTAGCCGGTCTGCATCTTCAAGCAGCGCCATTGCCGCCGCGTGCTCAGGCGCCCATTCGGCCACTGCCTCTTCGGCAGCCTTGCGCCGCCGCCCTTCGAGCAGGGGTTCGGCCATCCGCCAGATCAGCAAGCCCGCTGCGATCACCGCCAGTGCGATCAGGATGTAGGACATGATCGGCCATGATACGCCGATCAGCTGCCCGATCGGTTCAAACAGATGGCGCAGAAACCTGCCAAAGGCTTCGAGCCAGGCCGGCGTTTGCGGCGGCGGATCGGGTTTGAATTCGGTGGGAGTGAACTGGATCGTTCCATCGGCGCGAATCGCACGCCAGACGCTCGCCGCGTCGGCAGCTTTCGATCCCTGTTCTGCAGCCCGGCCGACACTCACGGCCGCGTGGTGGCATGCCGGGCGGGGATGCGCAAGTTACCCGCGCTTGAGGCCCATAGGATAGGTGCCCAGCACTCGCATATCCTTGCAATGAAACGCCAATTCTTCCAGCGCCAGATCAACCGCCGGATCGCCCGGTACGCCGATAATGTCTGCGTAAAACATCGTCGCAGAAAAACTTGCGCCCTTTTGATAGCTTTCAAGCTTGGTCATGTTTACGCCGTTTGTGGCGAAACCACCCATCGCCTTATACAGCGCGGCGGGAACGTTGCGCACTTCGAATACCAGCGTTGTCATCGCCGGTTGGTCTTTCAGCCCCTCACTATCGGCGGGCTTGTTGGCCAGAACCACAAACCGGGTAGTGTTGTCTGCCGAATCTTCGATGTTTTCTGCAACGATCTTCAAGCCATAGAGTTCTGCCGCGATGTGCGGGGCGATCGCGCAGGCCTGGACGTCGCCCTGCTCTTTGACGAAAGCCGCCGCGCCCGCCGTATCGGCATAGGCCATCGGTACAATGCTGCGTGTCCGTAAGTAGTGCCGAGTCTGCCCCAAAGCCTGCGGGTGGCTGTAAGCTGCGGCGAATGGACCGTCACCCAGCCCCATCAGCGCGTAGGAGATCGGCAAAAAATATTCTCCGGTGATATAAAGCCC
The DNA here is from genome assembly GCA_031410395.1 of Novosphingobium sp. Classification (GTDB taxonomy): domain Bacteria; phylum Pseudomonadota; class Alphaproteobacteria; order Sphingomonadales; family Sphingomonadaceae; genus Novosphingobium. Next base: position 713 of record JANNZB010000664.1, on the reverse strand, counting down.
GCTTTCAGGCAGCAGGAAATGGATATCGGCCACCCGCCCATGCTGCGAATTCTCGATGGGAATAATTGCTCGCGCGGCGCCGCCTTCTTTTACTGCATCAAGCGCATCTTCAAAGGAAAAACACGGCAAAGGCAGGCTTTGCGGATCAAATTCAAGCGCCGCACGGTGGCCATTGCAGCCCGGTGCGCCCTGAAAAGCCATAGCGCGCGAGGGGTCGGCGGCAGCGGCAGCGGCCATTTCGGCGACGAGCGCCAGCGCTGGTTGAGGAAAGCTGTGCATTGCGCGCCCTTAAGTCGGTTCCATGCATGGCGCAATGAGTCGCGCTTTGTCTGCGCTTGGGTGCACGGGGGGGGTTGCGCTCAGACAAGCGGCTGACTAGAGCGCGGCTCGTGCGCAATTGCCAGAATCGCGGGGCATCTTTCGATGGATGATCGTTTCAATACCACTGCCGGTTGGGTGCTGTTTTCGGGCATCATCGCACTGGGTCTGACCAGCATTTCCGGTCGCCATTTTCTGGCGGACAAGAACGAGCGGCCTGAGAAGCTGGGCTATGAGATTGCCGGCGTCGTCCATGATGGCGGCGGTGAGGCTGCGGCCGAAGAGTCGATCGAGGCGCGGCTTGCCAAGGCAGATCCTGCCAAGGGCGCCGCCAGTTTTGCCAAATGCAAAAGCTGTCACACCGATGCCCAGGGCGGCCCCAATGGCATTGGACC
>JANNZB010000663.1:0-2432 GCA_031410395.1 Novosphingobium sp. | reverse complement strand
CCTCGATCCCGAACAGATAGCAGTTCACGAGCTCGGTAACCCGTTTTCGGAGGGCAACTTGCGGATGTTTCGGCCCAGTAGCCGTCAGGGAGTGCGCCTCCTCATCGACCGACAATGAGACCGGTCGCATCCGAACATGCGCATCGGTCGAATACCTTTGAACGAGCGGCTGCTTCGAACCGAGCTGACGAATGGCCTGATGATATGAACTGGCCCCACTACAAGCGCCGCAGCGCGGTTGCACTCGGCGCAGGCCGGAAATTCAAAATCGTCCGGGCCGTGCTTTCCGCGAAACACGATCTGCCTCGGAGCATTGTCGCACTCGACCGTAGAACTCCGCCCGCTGCAAAAGCAGCACAGCGGCTGCGCCAGTAGAAACACGGCCTTGCTCGCCTTACGTGTCCGCGACCCACCGCCTTCTGCATTACTGGTGCGCGACGGCGACCAGGCGGAGCAGTGCCTCCGCGCCGGGCTCGTCGGCCGCATCGATGCACTGTTCGTTCTCGCAGAACAGCACGAATGCCTTTTCGCCGGCGTTCTTGGCGCTGCGATAGATGATGCCGTCGAGCCGCTGGCCGTCGGCCAGCCGAAACACTCGCCGGAAATATTCGGTCACAATCTGGGTTGGGACATAGCCGATATGCTCGCGGCCATCGCGGCCGATAGGCTGTGAGATATCCTCTGCAAAGGCATAGAGGAACCGCAGCGTGTGGATCAGGCCTTGGCGATCCAAGTCGAACACGCTTGGCAGCGCTGGCAGCTCGGCGAGATCGAGCACGGTCAGGTCACGCAACGCGCGGAAGGTGCCGATCGACAGGATCTTGCCGGCATGGACGGCGGGATCGAAAGTCTCGGCATGCGCAGTCGCCGTGTCAAACGCGCCGTAGAACATCGGAATGCCGGCCGGGCTCATCCGGTTGGATTGCCGGGCATGTTCGGGCTTGGGCGTTCCGATCTCGGTCGCAGTGGTCTGCGCCTGATCGTCGATGCGGATACGGATCAGGTCGATGCCGGCCCCGATCGGCTTGATCAATCCCTCGCCGTCGAGCTTGGTGCTGATAATGTCCGAGACAGTGGCGAGCACCTGGCCCGGGGTCAGCTCGTCATAGTCCTCGTCCTCGGCCTGCAGGAAGAAATAGCGCGTGTGGTTCTTCGTGAATGCCTTGAAGCTGTCCCATCCCCAAGTCAGGCGCTGGCTGTCGGTGCCGCGGTAGAATTCGCGTTCAACCCAGGCGTCACATTCGATCATGTCGTCGAGTGCGGCAATCACATCTTCATTCTCGGAGATGTTGGCATCGTAAAGGACGTCAGCGGTCGTCGAGAGCGGCGCCTGCCATCCGCCCTCCCGCGAAATGTACATGATTCCTTCGTTGGTCGGCTCGTTCCAGTCGAAACCGAGGCCGCCGAGCACGATCTCGGTGAACGCCTCGAACGGCGCAGCGATCGGCTGGTCGGATTTCGCATCGCAAAAGCTGCAGGCTTCGCTCTCGGCATGCCCGGCAATCCACTCGGCGAGAAAGGTATCGGTGACGCAGGCGGCACAGACATGATCGTCGGATTCGCCGTATCCGCGTTCCTCCATTTCCATCATGTACGCTTTGACAATGCCCATTGAACGATCCGCCCCCTTCTAGTCGTACAGGCTAGGCGCCGCCGCGCGCGAAGTCACCAGATCCTGGAAGACCGCACACTGATTCCTGAGCGAAGTCGAGGCGATTGCTGTAAACGTGACGAGACTGGCGAAGAGCCGCGCGCAAATCGAATTTATGGGAAGAGGTATGACAGAAAAGGATCGGCAAATTATGATCGCGGTCGAGCGCTTCGCGGCAACCGTGACGATCCCGATCCTGTTCGACGTGGGCCAGGACATGGTCGATCAGATCGGTACGGGCACGTTGATGGATTATCACGACCGGCTGCTCCTTATCACCGCGCGCCACCTGTTCGAGAAGCACAAGCCAGAGGATCTCGTGATCCCCAGCACCAACACGACCGCGTTGCACGGTGTCGGCCCTTATTGTCTCTACCGGGCCGACAATCCGGACATCGATCTTGCGATCCTCGAGCTGAAGCATGCGCCGACGATCGAGCGGGCACGCGCAAGCTGGTCGATCCTGTCGCTGGACAATATCGGTGTGGCTTCCCCCGACGGTCAATTTGTCATGGCCGGCTACCCCTCGGTGAAGAGCAAACGGATCGGCGGCTTGCTCGGCAGCACGCTTCTGACCCTGCACACCGCCCGGCTCGAGGTGGTTCCGGGGCAGGCGGACCAGCCAGTTTACCCCGATCTCGACCTATTCTTCCATTTCGAGGCCGAGGGCGAGACGCTCGCCGGCGAGGCGGGCGACGTTCCTGCCCTGCCGGGATGTAGCGGCGCCTCCATCTGGGAGTATCGCGAGCCCAACAACATGATGTTTTGGACGCCGAGCCAG
>JANNZB010000662.1:0-4827 GCA_031410395.1 Novosphingobium sp. | reverse complement strand
GAAGCCGGATGCCTGCTCGGCGAAGGCCCAGTGTGGCTGCCGCGTGAGCAGCAGTTGCGTTTTGTCGAAATCAAGGCCGGGCGGGTTCATGGGTACAGCCCCGCGACGGGCAATCTGCTGGTGGTGCAGACCGGCGGCGAGCCTAGCTTTCTGGTACCGTCGGCGGATGGCGGGCAGATTGCCGGATCGCGCAATGAAGTGTTGCGGTTTGACCCCGAAACCGGGTTTGGCGCGGTGCTGGCACGTATTCCGGAGCCGCCAGGTAACCGAACCAATGATGCCACTGTCGATGAACTGGGCCGCCTGTGGTTCGGCACGATGGATGACAGGCAGGCCGAACCCACTGGCGCTGTGTGGTGCCTCGACAAGGGCCAGCTCCATCGCGCGGGGCCGACGGCGGTGGTCACCAATGGCCCGGCAGTCTCGATTGGCAGCCGATTCCTCTACCACGTCGATTCCGGCGCGCGGACGATCTGGCGCTTCCCGCTCGGCAATGCCCCGGTGCTTCAAAACGGCGAAGTGTTCATTCAGCTCAGCGAAGACGAAGGCTATCCCGATGGTGTGGTCATCGATTCCGAAGACTGCCTGTGGGTGGCGCTGTGGGATGGCTGGGCGGTTCGTCGATATGCCCCAGACGGTAAGCTGATGCTCCACATCTCCATGCCCTGCGCACGTCCCACCAAGATCGCGTTCGGCGGGGCGGACCTAAAAACCGCCTTCGTCACCAGCGCCCGGATCGGGCTTTCACAGGCGCAACTGGCGAGCCAGCCGTTCGCCGGGAGCCTGTTCGCATTTGATGCCCCCGCGCCGGGACGTGTGCTCCCGGAAGTGCTATTGAACTGAACCATGACCATCAATGAAATCCTCGCCACAGGCGCCCCGCCGCTCATTGCCATTCTGCGCGGGCTAACGCCTGCCGATGCGCCCGCCGTGGGCGCGGCGCTGATCGCGGCGGGAGTCAGGATCATCGAGGTGCCGCTCAATTCTCCCCATCCGTTTGACAGCATCGCCTTGTTGCAACGCGAATTCGGCGGTGAGGCGCTGATTAGCGCTGGCACGGTTCTCACCGTTGCCGATGTTGATCTCTTGGCAGCAACCGGCGCAAAACTGATGGTCACCCCCGACACTGTACCCGAGAATATTGTGCGCGGGGTGGCGCTCGGCCTCGAAGTCATGCCCGGCTTCCTCACGCCCTCCGAAGCCTTTGCTGCCGTGACCGCAGGCGCGCGGCGGATGAAGCTGTTTCCTGCCGCCGCCATGGGACCGGGTCTGATAAAGGCACTGCGCGAAGTCCTGCCCGCCGGAACCGGCATCTGGGCAGTCGGCGGGGTCAATGCCGACAATCTTGGCGATTGGCTGGCCGCAGGCGCGGAAGGCGCGGCTTTCGGCACGGCGATCTACCGCCCCGGAGACAACGCCGCCACGGTGCGCGAAAAGGCGCAGACACTGGTCGCCGCGTGGCACGAGTGTTATCACCCCTGAAACAGGGAGAATTAACCAGATGAACGGCGCCGAAGCCCTTATTGCAACCTTGCAGAACTGCGGCGTCGAAGTCTGCTTCGCCAACCCCGGCACATCGGAAATGCAGCTGGTCGCGGCGATTGACCAGCAGCCGGGAATGCGCGCAGTGCTCGGGCTGTTTGAAGGTGTGGTGACTGGCGCGGCAGATGGCTATGGCCGGATGGCGGATAAACCGGCGGCGACGCTGCTCCACCTCGGCCCCGGCATGGGCAACGGCCTTGCCTATATCCACAACGCCCGCCGAGCGTTCAGCCCGATGATCAACCTCGTCGGCGATCACGCCACCTATCACTTGCAATACAACGCCCCGCTGACATCGGATATTGCTGGCGTCGCCCGCCCGATGTCTGACTGGTTGCGCGCATCGCGATCGCCCCGAGACTTGGCGCATGCCGGAGCGGAAGCGCATGCTGCTTCACTCAACTGGCCCGGCCAGATCGCCACGTTGATTGTCCCCGCCGACCACACATGGACTGACGGTGCGGCTATGGCTCAGCCGATTGCGCCGCCGCTCATCCCGCAGGTGCCCGCCGAAGTCGTGGCCGAAGCTGCCGAAGCGCTGCGCAATTCTGATGGCCCCGCTGCGCTGTTCATTGGCGGGCGAGTCGTGCGTGAAGATTCGCTCACTATCGCTGGGCAGATCGCCGCTGCCACTGGCGCGCGCATTTTCAGCGAGACGTTCTCCGCCCGGCTGCAACGCGGGGCGGGACGGGTTGCAGTGGAGCGTCTGCCCTATCCCGGCGAAGTTGCCGCCGAAATGCTCAAGGGCCTCAAGACCATCGTATTTTGCGGCTGCGAACCGCCGGTTTCGTTCTTCGCCTATCCCGGCAAGCCTAGCTGGCTTTCGCCCGAAGGTGCAAAGCTGGTGCGGCTGGCCTCAGCGCGTGAGGATGGGCCAAGTGCTCTGGCCGCGCTGGCTGAGGCGCTGGGTGCAAGCGATGCAACGCCCGCACTTCAGCCCGCCGTCGTGCCGCCCTTGATCGATGGCCCGCTCGATCCGATCAAAATCGGCGCGATTCTTGCCGAGCTCATTCCAAACAATGCGATTGTCTCCGAAGAGGCGGCTACAGCCGGTCTGGCGCTGTTCCCGATGACCGCCGGAGCGCCAAAGCATGACTGGATGATGGTCACCGGCGGAGCCATCGGCCAAGGCATGCCCGTGGCCGTCGGCGCAGCAATAGCCTGCCCGGATCGCAAGGTTCTGGCGCTCCAGGCCGATGGCGGCGGGATGTACACCAATCAGGCGCTGTGGACGATGGCGCGCGAAAAGCTCGATATCACCACGGTGATCTTCAACAATGGTGCCTATGCCATCCTGCAGATCGAGCTGGCGCGGGTAGGCGTTCAGAACCCCGGCCCCAAAGCTATGTCGATGCTCAGCCTGCGCGATCCGGCTATTGACTGGGTCAAGCTGTCCGAGGGCATGGGCGTTCCCGCGGTGCGCGCCACAACTGCCGCAGAATTTCGCGCCTGCCTGATCGAAGCTCTGGCGCACAAAGGTCCGCGGCTGATCGAAGCTATTGTCTGACGATGGGCGCGCTCAACCTCGTCCCTGCAAGCTTCGCCGATTATCGCCGCCTCGCCGAACGCCGCCTGCCGCGCACGCTGTTTGACTATGCTGATGGCGGCGCGGTGGAGGAAGTGACGCTGCGCGAAAACGTGGCCGATTTTGAAGCGCTGCGCCTGCGCCAGCGGGTTTTGCGCGATGTTTCCCAGATCGACACCGGCATCGAACTGTTCGGCGAAAAGCTTGCCATGCCGCTGATCCTTGCGCCGGTGGGCCTTGGCGGAATGTACGCCCCCCGTGCCGAGGTTCAGGCAAAGCGCGCTGCTGACGCGGCGGGCATCCGCCAGTGTTTGTCCACGCTCAGCATCTGCTCGCTGGAGGAGGTTTCGCGGGAAACTGGCACCCCGCCGTGGTTCCAGCTGTACATGCTCAAGGATCGCGGTGTGGTGAAGGCGATGCTTGAACACGCGTGGGAACTCGGCGTGCGCAAACTGTTCTTCACCGTAGACCTGAACGTGCTCGGCGCGCGCTATCGTGACGTGCGCAATGGTATGTCGGGTGACACCGGGCTGTGGGGAAAGCTGCGATCGGGCGTGATTGACTATGCCTTCCACCCGCGCTGGCTTTGGCAGGTGGGTGTTCGCGGGAGGCCGCACGATTTTGGCAATGTCACGCGATTTATCCCGCGCACTTCGATGCAAAACTACCGCACATGGGTGGGCCAGCAAGTCGATTCGAGCGTGACCTGGAAAGACATCGAATGGCTGCGGGGCGAGTGGAAAGGCACGCTGGTGCTCAAGGGCATTCTCGATCCTGAAGACGCCAAGCAGGGCATCGCCTCCGGGGCAGATGGGCTGGTGGTTTCCAACCACGGCGCGCGCCAGCTTGATGGGGTGAGTTCCACCGCCGCGATGCTGCCGCGTGTAGCCGATGCCACTAGCGGGGCGAAACCGCTGCTGGTCGATGGCGGCGTGCGCAATGGGCAGGATCTGGTCAAGGCGCTGGCGCTGGGGGCCAGCGCCGCGCTGATCGGTCGGCCTTGGGTGTTTGCGGTGGCGGCGCAGGGTGAGGCTGGGGTTACGCGGATGCTGAGGCAATACCGCGATGATATGCACAATGCGCTGGGGCTGACGGGTTATGTACGCGCGGTCGAGGTTGATGGCGGGGCGCTGGACCGGGGGTAACTATGACCCTGCTCTGCTCCCCCGCTAAGGCGGGGGTCTCAGGCCTCAATACAATAGCTACAGTTTGCACTCCTGAGGCCCCCGCCTTCGCGGGGGAGCGAGTTACTTTATCCCGTTTATCCCCTTGACCCACGTTAGTGCATCGGCTATACAATGGGCATGGAAAAGAAATCACCCTCTGCCAGCCCTGAATTCTCGGTTCGCGAATTCTTCCAACGCTTCCCGGATGAGCAGGCTTGCCTTGAACACATCATGGCCGTGCGCTTTGGCGGGACGCTCATGGATTGCCCCGTTTGCGGCGTAGAAGGCCAGTTCCACAAGCTCGCCAAGCGCCGGGTCTATGCCTGCCCGCATTGCCTTCACCAGATTGCGCCGACTGCGAATACTATTCTGCATGACACGCGCACCCCGCTGGTTAGCTGGTTCTATGCCATGTATCTGTTCTGCACGACGCGCCACGGTGTGAGCGGCAAGGAACTGCAACGGCAACTCGGCGTCACCTACAAGACCGGCTGGCGCATCGGGCAGCAAATCCGCGACCTGACTGCCAAGGCGCAATCGTTCGACGCCCTACTTGCTGGTCACGTCGAACTGGACGAGGCCTATGTTGGTGGC
>JANNZB010000661.1:0-1918 GCA_031410395.1 Novosphingobium sp. | reverse complement strand
CGATGGCAAGGTTAAGGCAGCAATGAATGACATCAACGCCGCGCAGCGCGAACAGGTTGCCGCCACTGCGCGCGGCGATGCGGAGAAAATCCTCGTAGTTAAAAAGGCAGAGGCGGAGGCGGAGAGCAAGGCGCTGCAAGGGCACGGCATCGCCAATCAGCGCCGGGCGATCATCGAAGGACTGAGTACTTCAATCGAAGGCTTCCAGAAAACGCTGGGCGACGGCACCGCGCGTGAGGCCATGCAACTGGTGCTGGTGACGCAGTATTTCGATACGCTAAAATCAATCGGCGAGAGCGACAAGACCAATACGCTGTTCGTTTCTCATGCGCCCGGTGCGGTTCAGACGATTTCCGAACAGATCATGGAATCGATGGTAGCAGCAGGAAAATCCGGGAAGTAGGCCGGCGCGTCGTTCCCTCAGTCCATGTACTTCAAGCCAACGCGCAGATAATCCCACCCGGTGATCAGCGTCAGTGCCGCCGCGGCCCACAGCGTTGTCAGGCCGACAGTGTGCGGGACATTGATCTCGAGACTGCCCAGCCACAGATTCCACCACGGCATGGCATTGCCAAGGATCAGCGCGCCAAGCGATATAAGCTGAAAGGTAGTCTTCCACTTCGCCAGCTTCGATACCGGAATCGATACTTGCAACCCGCCCAGAAACTCACGCAGCCCCGAAACTGCAATCTCGCGGATCAGGATGACCAGCCCGGCGATCACATGCATATCGCCGACATACGGTCCGCGCATCACGCCTTGTGCAGCGAGCACCAGGATTACCGCCGCGACCATGATTTTATCGGCGATGGGATCAAGGAATGCACCCAGGCGGCTCACCGTGCCGTAAGAACGCGCGACATAACCATCGAAATAATCAGTAAGCGCCATCAGCGTATACATGGCAAAACCCAGCGCATAGCCCCATTGCCATTCGGGCCACCACAGCAGCGCCACCAGCAACGGCACCGCAATAATGCGCGATAGGGTCAGAATGTTGGGCAAAGTCATCATCGCCGGCGATTTCTAGCTTCACACCGCCCCCGATGTCGAGTGGAGGCCGCAGATTTTCCCCATTGCATGCTATATGCTTGTGCAAGCTGAAAGGAGCGCTAGGGTTTGCGGCCAGACGGGAAACAGACCAGAGTCGCATGACAACTTCTACACACCTCCTTCGGGAGCGACGTTTCCTGCCACTTTTCGTCACGCAATTGCTGGGCGCGTTCAACGATAACCTGTTCAAGAACGCCATGGTGCTGTTCGTTGTATACAGCGTTTATAATTCGCAGGCTGAAGAGGCCAAATTCAGCGCGATCGCATCGGCGCTGTTCATCATTCCATTCTTTGTTCTGTCAGCAATCGCAGGACAACTCGCCGATTTGCGGGACAAGGCTAAGATCATCCGCATCGTAAAAGCATGCGAGATCGTGATAATGCTGATTGGCGGGGCCGGGCTGCTGCTGGCATCCAAAGGCGTTGCGGTGGGCAGCTTTGCTATTCCACTTATGCTCGCCGCGGTGTTTGCCATGGGCGTTCATTCAACATTTTTTGGCCCGATCAAATACGCCATTCTGCCGCAGCACCTTGAACCTGGAAAAGTACTCGCCGCAACCGGCCTCGTCGAAGCGGGGACCTATATCGCCATTCTTGGGGGGACGATTTTGGCGGGATGGCTGCCCGTTCAATGGGCGGCGGCTGGGGTGGTGATCACTGCCGCGATCGGCTTTCTGTCAGGCCGTCAAGTGCCGCCAGCGCCGCCGCAGATCGCTGGGGAGCCGCTCGATTTCCACTTCATGCGAGCGTCATGGGCACTGGTGCGCAACACTACGCATGATCGCAGGGTTTTTGAGGCAATTTTGGCGATCAGCTTTTTCTGGGCGGTGGGCACCGTGCTGTTCATCCAATTCCCGCCGCTGGC
>JANNZB010000660.1:0-2859 GCA_031410395.1 Novosphingobium sp. | reverse complement strand
CCCCGCTAGGGCGGATTGATGTGGCCAGCGGTCCCGGGTCAAGCCCGGGACGACGCCAAATCAATACCGATAATGATCCGCCTTGAAAGGCCCGGCCACCGGCACGCCGATATAGTCCGCCTGCCGCTTGCTCAGCGTGGTCAGTTTCACGCCCAGCTTTTCCAGATGCAGCGCCGCGACCTTTTCGTCGAGGTGTTTGGGCAGCACGTAAACGTCGTTCTTGTATTGATCGTTGCGCAGCCACAGTTCGATCTGGGCGAGCGTCTGGTTGGTGAAGCTGGCGCTCATCACGAAGCTCGGGTGGCCGGTGCCGCAGCCCAGGTTCACCAGGCGGCCCTTGGCGAGCATGATGATCTGCTTGCCGTCTGGAAATTCAACCAGATCGGTGCCCGGCTTGACCTCGGTCCAATTGTAATTGTCGAGCGCGGCGACCTGAATTTCGCTGTCAAAATGCCCGATGTTGCAGACGATGGCCATGTTCTTCATCGCCTTCATGTGCTCGGCGGTGATCACGCCCTCGTTGCCAGTCGCGGTAACGAAGATGTCGCAGCGTTCCACGGCTTCTTCCATGGTGACGACTTCGTAGCCTTCCATCGCCGCCTGCAATGCGCAGATCGGATCGACTTCGGTGACCATCACGCGCGCGCCGCCCTGACGCAGCGATGCGGCGCTGCCCTTGCCCACGTCACCGAACCCGGCGACGCAGGCGACTTTACCGGCGAGCATCACGTCGGTCGCGCGGCGGATCGCGTCAACCAGCGATTCCTTGCAGCCATAAAGGTTGTCGAACTTCGACTTGGTCACGCTGTCATTTACATTAATCGCCGGGAACGGCAGCTTGCCCTCTTTGGCGATGTGATAGAGCCGGTGGACGCCGGTGGTGGTCTCTTCCGACACACCCTTGATCGCCTTGACGCTGGCGGTGAGGTAGCCGGGCTTTGCCTTGAGGTAAGCCTTGAGCGCGCGGACGAATTCGATTTCCTCGGCGTTGCTTGGTTCGAACAAGTCTTCGCCCGCTTCAACCCGCGCGCCCCACAGTGCAAACATCGTGGCATCGCCACCATCGTCGAGAATCAGGTTGGCGGTGCAATCGGGATCGGCTTCGGTGGACCAATCGAAGATCGAGCCGACGTAGTCCCAGTATTCAGCCAGAGTTTCACCCTTGATGGCGAAAACAGGAATGCCCGCAGCGGCGATTGCTGCGGCGGCGTGGTCTTGGGTGGAAAAGATGTTGCAGGTTGCCCAACGGACTTCGGCGCCCAATGCGGTGAGCGTTTCGATCAGCACCGCAGTCTGGATCGTCATGTGCAGCGATCCGGTGATCCGCGCACCCTTGAGCGGCTGCGAGGCGCCGAATTCTGAGCGCAGCGCCATTAGGCCGGGCATTTCGGTTTCAGCAATCTTAATTTCGGCGCGGCCAAATTCGGCGAGGCTGATATCGGCGATCACGTAATCTTTTGTAGCTTCCAAAACGGCGGACACGGTCAATTCTCCTGCATGGGGATGCGCGCGCTGCACAAACGCAGATGGGCGGCACCCCTGAAAGGCACCGCCCATAGCCACTCTCGCTTGGAATATAAAGATGTCTTTATATGATTTCCGAAATGACGTGGTGCGTCAACGTCGCGCCCAGGCCAATTGCTCGCCCCGGCCATCGCTAGAAAGTAACTGGTCGGCCGCTTCCTCCAGCGCTTCCGGCCCGCGCATCATGGCGAGGCTGCGGGTGACAGACTTGAGTTCGGCGCAATCAAGCCAAGGGTGGCCTTGGCCATATTGATTGGCCATCCCTGTACTGACCCGGTCAAGCGCGCGGTCAACCCCGCGCGGACCGTATTCCGCCAGCATGCCAATCTTCATATCACGCGCGGCGCCGTTCAACTCGCCAAGATGCGCAGCTTCGAAATCGGCAAAGTCACTCTGGAAATTGCTCGAAGTCGTCCGACAACGCAACGCCGTGACCATCAGCATGATGTCCAGCTTCCGCAGCTTTTCCGCTGATTCGCGGGCCTGCGCTTGGGCTGGAACTGCTATTAGTAAACCAGCTACTGCTATGCAGGCCGCAGCTTTTGAAAACAAATTTCGCATGACCCTGTTACTCCCGTGGTAATCGCCCTCAGGGGAGAATGTGAAGTCAGGTGCTTACTTCCGTCTCAAAGACCGCGGTAAAGCCAAATTAACCACCACGCCCAGTTGCACTTGGGCAACATCGCGCCATATGGCTTTTTCAGTATTCGCAACGCATGATCACAAAAAGGACCTGAAAAAATGACCATCGCCAAAGGTGATACCCTCCCCGACGTGAAATTGACCAAGATCGGCGCAGACGGCAACGAGCCGGTTCAGACAGGCGATTATTTCAAGGGCCGCAAGGTTGCGGTGTTCTCCGTCCCCGGTGCCTTTACCCCGACCTGCTCGGTCAAGCACCTGCCCGGCTATATCAGCAACGCAGATGCGCTGAAGGCCAAGGGTGTTGACGAGATCGCCTGCACCGCTGTCAACGATGCTTTCGTCATGGGCGCATGGAGCGAGCGCGATGGCAGCCCGGCGGTGACCATGCTGGCCGATGGAAACGGTGATTTCGCCAAGGCTGTAGGGCTTGAACTTGACCTCACCGGCGGCGGGCTTGGCCACCGGGGTCAGCGGTTCTCAATGGTTGTGAATGACGGTGTGGTTGAACAGCTCAACATCGAAGGCCCCGGCGAATTCAAGGTGAGCGCGGCAGAATATATGCTCGACCAGCTTTGATAACGCCGTGATGTTATGGGGGCAGCTGGCGGTAAAGGCGGTAATCTCCGGCCTGATTGTCGCGGCTGCCTCTGAAATTGCGCGACGCAGCCCCGGCTGGGGCGGGCTGGTCGC